>VBMC01000040.1 GCA_005879015.1 Methanobacteriota archaeon | reverse complement strand
GAAGGATTCGGCCCTTGGCCTCATTCGCGCAGGAAGCCGCGGACCTCGCCGATGGCCTCGAACCCGAGCGTCTTGTACATCTCCTTCGGCGTGTCGAAGAGGTCTGAGATCAACAAGGTCCATTCGCACCGAGCCTCGATCGCGCGCTTGCAGGCTTCGAAGAGCATCGTGCGACCGACGCCTCGCATCCGGAAATCCGGGTGGGTCGCGACGTTGTCGATCCATGCGAAGATGCCCCGCGGCCACACACTCACGGTCCCGGCCGCCGTCCCATCCAGGTATGCCACGTACGGCTGCATTCCCACGCGCTTGGATCGCTCGCGCCAGACGCCCCACAGCTGTTCGATCACGTCGCGAGAATGGCCGAAAGCCACATCGGTGGCCGCTGTGATCGCGCGGAAGTCGTCCATCGCGGTCCCTGCCGCGGCCGGTCGGAGCTCCAGATCGGGGTTCACGATGCAGTCGGGGAGTCCGACCTTCGCTAAGGCGAGTTCCGCAGTAGGACGGAATCCCAAGCGGACGAACTCCTCTTGGAGCGCGAAGGCCTTCTCCGCGTCCTCGAACAGGAGCGCCTGGTGGGGGATCGCCATTCCGCGGAACGACTCTCCCAGATCCTCGATGATCCTCTTCGGACCGTCCTCCGGAGGACTCGACACCCACCCCAGGTTCGCCTCGTGGATGAGGGGGAACCGATCGTCCCTGTAGATCGTGCCCCATGTCATCGGGACCTTCGAAGGCGCCTGCTCCCGCCAGAGATGGAGGAAGTCGACCGCGGCGTGGAGCATCTGGTCGGTATCCACGGCAAACGCCAAGGGAGCCCACGGAATGAATCTTCCGTGCCCATTCGGAGTACTTTCGGCCACCTCGCCGAACCTCTTTATACCGCGGATTCCTCCTGGCGAACGAGGCGAGAAACAGACACGCCTCGGGAACGTGAATTCTGTGAAGGAAGAACTGGCGCCCCATGTCCAGGACATCAACCGGGCGCTTGGAAACAAAGTGAGTGAGCAAGAGATCGAGCGGGAACTGTCGAGCTACCTGAACGTCTACCGCGTGTCGCTGGACACGGCGAAGCGGTCGATCGTGAAGAAGCACGGCGGCAACCCGGCGACCCTCGCGATGGGCGTGAGCAAGACCCTCGAAGCGAATCCTGTACGGCATCCTCGGCGATCCGACGGCGACGATCCCTTTCACCGCGTGGGAGCCGCTGTCGGTCCCCATCGCCAAGGGGGACGTCGTCCGCGTGCAGAACGCGTACACGAAGGAGTACCGCGGTCAGGTCCAGGTGAACTTCGGCAGTCGCACGGCGGTTGCGAAAGAGGCGCCGACGGCCCTGCCTGAGTACAAGCCGGGCGTGGGCCAGCCGTACGCCGGGAAGCCGACCCCGATCCGTGTCGTGGACCTGCGGGAAGGCGGCTCGAATGTTGCCGTGACCGCGCGGATCCTATCCGTCGAGCGCCGCGAGGTCGAGGTCGACGGGGCACCGAAGGCCGTCTTCTCGGGCGTCCTCGCGGACGAGACTGGCAAGACGCAGTTCAGCGCATGGAAGGATTTCACCCTGAAAGACGACGAGGTCCTTCGGATCGAGGGGGCCTATGTGAAATCGTGGCGCGGCATCCCGCAGATCAGCTTCGATGAGCGCGCGACGATCACCCGGTTGAAACCGGATCTGCTTCCGCCATCGGAGCGGCTGAACATCAGCCCACGGATGTGGATTGAGGACCTCGCCGAACGTGGGGGCGCGGCGGACGTGACCGTGCGCGGGATCCTGATCGACCTTCGCGAAGGTTCGGGCCTCGTCTATCGCTGCCCCGAATGCAGGCGGGTCTTGCGGAAGGGCGCGTGCCGTCTCCATGGCGAAGTCAAGGGAGAGCCCGACCTCCGCGTGAAGGCGGTTCTCGACGATGGCTCGGGCGCCCTGACGGCGGTCTTCGACCGGGAACTCACGGAGGCGCTCCTCGACAAGACCCTCGACATCTGCATCGCCGCCGCGAAGGAGGCGATGTCGACGGAGATCGTGCGGGACGAACTCGCAGACCTCCTGGTGGCCCAACCGATCGAGGCCCGCGGGAACGTGACCTCGGACGACTACGGGCTGATGATGATCGTCGAAACCGCGAAACTGCTCAAAGTGGACGTGCAGGCGGAAGCGCGGGAGATGCTCGAAGGCCTGGAGGGGTCCGCGTGATCCGCGAGGTCGCGTGGCGGCTCTTCGCCTCGGAGTACAACGACGCGAACCTGGAGACGGAAGGCACCGGCGAGCGACCACCCTCGTACATCGTCACCCCGCTCGGCGCGAAGGTGAACCGGGTCTTCGTCGTCGGCGTGATCACGGACGTGGAGAACGTGGGGACGGACGGGCAGCCGATGTGGCGGGCCCGGGTCTCGGATCCCACGGGCACCTTCCACGTGTACGCAGGTCAGTACCAGCCCGAGGCCGCCGCGACCCTGTCGAAACTGAAGCCGCCGGTCTTCGGTGCGATTGTCGGGAAGAGCCGGATCTACTCGCCGCAGCCGGGGACGACGTACACGTCGATCCGACCCGAGACGATCAAGGCCGTGGACGAAACGGTCCGGGACTTCTGGATCTTGGAGGCCTGCCGATCCCTTCGGAAACGGCTCGATGCAATGGGCGAGGCCCAGAAAATGGACCCCTTGACGAAAGAAGGCCTCGTGAAGATCGGTGTGAAGGAAGCGATTGCCGACGGAATCGTGCAGGCGATGAACCACTACGGCAGGGTGGACCTGTCCCGGTACACCGCGATGCTCGCGGAGGGCCTGCGGTACCTGCTCCCGGAATACCGCGAGCCGACCGCTCCCGGCGAGCCCGTCGTGGAGGCCGCAGCACCGGCGAAGGAGGAACCTCCCCGCGAACCCGATGAGTCCGAAGCCAAGGTCCTCGAGATCATCGCGTCCCTCGACAAGGACGGCAAAGGCGCGCCATGGGAAGGGATCCTGGAGAGCGCGACGTCGAAAGGCGTGTCCAAGGATTCGCTGGAGGAGTCGATCAACACCCTCCTCGACAAGGGGCTGATCTACGAGCCGATCCTGGGTCGCATGAAAAAGATCTGAATCCAATCAACCGGTCGGCGGCAGGTAGGCCCGGCAGGACCAGCACTTGCGGGCCGCGATGCCAACCTTCGCGCCGCACCGCAAGCAGCGGCGCATCTTCATCCCGTGGTCCGCCATCCGGTCGATCCGTCGCAGCCCGATTCTCCCCATGACGAGGCCGCCGGCCCCACACATCGCGCCGAAGGCGAAGTCCAAGAGGATCGCCAAGCCGGCGGGCCAGATCGGCCAGCCCTGGGGGACGAACAACGTCTGGAATACGTAGATGCCGACGAACCCTCCAAGGGTTCCACCGACGAACCCCAGCGTGCCGAGGAACCCGCTCCGACCCGACAGCATGCCCACGCCGAAGAGGGCGAATGGCAGGTAGAAGTAGACCAGCTCGGCCTGGGGCAGGAAGAGGATCGGGATGCCCGCGAGGAAGGCGAGGGCAAGGGCTCCGAAGATCGTGATTGCGAAGCCCGCGAGGGGGTTTCGAACGGTCGCCATGGGTCCCTCGAGACAGGCACGCGAGCGCGAGTGCCTCACATCAACGTGCCGACGTGGCTATCCGGACGTGATAATCAGTGCGCAGACGGCACCCACGTTCGACCGTCCTGCGAGGCTGGAACGGTCCGCCGAGCCCCGCCATGGACGCTTCCATCCGATCACCCTCGATAATTATCGTGCATGAGAAATGATAATCAGATTGAAAACCGACGATGAGCGTGCGGTCGTTCGACCATATCGAAGGGGCTCGAAATAGACCCTTTACAAAAGTGCTTTATGGGCACGAGCGGGATGCGCGGGTTCGATTGGGATGGCTCTAACGAGAGAGAGCGCCTTCCTGAGTGTGGACGCTCTGCCGGAACCGCTGGAAGCGAACCGCGTCCGGAAGGTGCCCACCGGAATCGCGGACCTGGACAGCATCGTCGACGGCGGATTGCCGAGCGGCTCGACAATCCTGCTCTGCGGCGACGTCGGTGCGGGGATGCAGGAGTACATCTACACGGCTGCATCGAAGACCGCGCTCGTCCACGAGCGCCCGGAGGCGCGTCATTACTACCTCGGCGATCGTTGCGATGACTCCGACGTCCCGGACCGGGTCTGCTACGTGACGTTCTCGCGGTCGAAGGAGATCATCCTCCAGGAGCTTGCGACATCGTTCAACGGAGACTACTATCGTGCCTTCCGCGACCACACGGTCTTCAAGGACTTCTCGAGCACCTATTTCCGGCACAGCGTCGTGCCGGCGTCGTGGACGGAACAGGAGGACGTATTCGACCTCCCGGCGACGAACATCCTCGAAGAGCTCGTCACCTTCCTCGATGAGAACGCGCACGACTCGATGGTGGTCATCGATTCCCTCACGGACCTAGCGATCTCGGACCTCGTCGAGGTCAAGGACCTCGTGACAACGATCAAAGGGATGCAACGCGCCGCGAAGCGTTGGAACGGACTCGTGTACCTCCTCCTCACGCGGGGAATCCTCGAGCGCCGGCAGGAACAGCTCCTCATGGACAGCACGGATGGCTGCCTCGTGTTCGAGTGGCGGTCGTCCCCCCGGTCGAGCAACCGCCAGCGATACATGTATCTCGAGAAGTTCACCGGGGTCCTCCCGCATCTGCCGCGGGACAAGATCGCCCGGTTCCCGACGATGGTCTCCGCGAACAACGGCCTGGTGGTCGTCTACATGGAGCGAATCTCGTGAGGCGATGACATGGCGGACACGGAGGCGGCCCCCGAGCCGACGGACGCAACGGACGAAGGGATCCAGGAAGGCTTCGTCCTCACCGGGATCGATGGGCTCGACGAGATGCTCGGTCGAGGCGTGCCCGCTGGGCATATCATCACGGTCCTCGGTTCGTTCGGGACCGGCAAGACCACCTTCGCGCTGCAATTCCTGATGCAGGGCCTGATCAACGGAGAGAAAGCAGTCTTCATCTCCCTCGAGGAGGACGTCGATTCCGTGATCGCGAACGCCGCGTCGTTCGGGTGGGATCTGAAGCGGTATCTGAAGGAGAAGAAGCTCCACATCGTGAAGCTCGAGCCCGTCGACGCGAAGACGACCGTCACGCGGATCCGCTCCGAGCTCCCGGACTTCATCAAACGGAGCGGCGCCTCCCGCGTCGCGATCGACTCGATCAGCCTGCTGAACATGCTCTTCGCGAACGACACGGAACGGCGGGAGAAGCTCTTTGCCCTCTGCAAGCAGCTCAAGTCCACCGGGGCCACGTGCGTCTTCACAGCGGAGGTCAAGGACGAGAACCCGCGGTCCTCTCGAGACGGCCTCGTGGAATACGTCTCGGACGGCGTGATCGGATTGCGCTTCAACGAGCGGGAGAATGGCGAAGTCCAGCTCGTGATCCAGGTGATCAAGATGCGGAGGCTCAAGCACCCGCGATCTGTGAAGCCGTACAGCATCACGGATCAGGGACTCGAAGTCCACGGAGACATGGAAGTCTTCTGAAAGCCGGCCCTTGGGGCCCGCTCTGGGTGTCGAATCGTCCTAGAGAGGCCTGATATAACCCCTGTCGCCTCCCGGGATAGGGAAGTCTGACTGAAGCTCGTGGTTTTCGACCTAGAGAACACGTTGATTTTCAACGAGTTCCTGCCCGAATTGGCCGCCCTCATCGGAAAGGAGGCGGAAGTCGCCGCCATCACGCGGGCGGGGATCGACGGCCACATCGATTGGGAGGAGGGATTCCG
>VBMC01000039.1 GCA_005879015.1 Methanobacteriota archaeon | reverse complement strand
GCGATGGCGTGCCCGTCGACGGGGCACCGGGAGGCCCAGCTATAGCCTTTCCCGAGGTCATGCCGCAACGCGAACCGACTCCACCGATGCCGCAAGGTTTTTCCCGATCCGCTCGGTCTCGCGGGGGGCAAGGGAGGCCGAATCATGAAAGCCATTCGAAGTCATACGCGAGGAGGACCTGAGATGCTGGTCTACGAAGACGGTCCCGAGCCGCGGATCGCGGCGGGGGAGGCCCTCGTCCGGGTTCACGCGGCCGCCATCACGCCGACCGAGCTCACCTGGAACTCCACGTGGACCGATTCGAACGGCAAGGACCGCCGACCGATCGTGCCGAGCTTTGAGGTCTCCGGAACCGTGGAGCGAGTAGGGGCCGGTGTTACCGACATGAAGCGGGGCGCACCCGTCTACGGCCTGTTGAACTTCTGGCGGGACGGTGCCGCGGCCGAACTCGTCGCGGCTCGGGCCGCCGATCTGGCCCCGAAGCCCCGCTCCCTCGACCAAGTTCACGCGGCCGCGGTGCCGCTATCCGGCCTCACGGCGTGGCAGGCGTTGTTCGACCACGCGGGCGTGGCCGCGGGCGACCGCGTCCTCATCCACGGCGCCGCGGGCGGGGTCGGCACCTTCGCGGTCCAATTCGCCCACGCGCGCGGAGCCCACGTCATCGGGACCGCCTCCAAACGGAATGTCGCGTTCCTGAAGGAGCTCGGTGCCGACGAGGTGGTGGATTATTCCTCGGCTCGTTTCGAGGATCGGATCCGAGGCGTGGACGCGGTCATCGACACGGTCGGAGGCGACACCCTCGATCGGTCCTGGGGCGTGTTGCGTCCGGGCGGCGTCCTCGTCACGATCGCCGGCGACGCTCCGGAAACGATTGCTGCGAAATACGGCGTTCGCGGCGTTTCCATGTTGGTGCAGCCGAACAAGGCCCAGCTCGTTGAGATCGCCGGACTCATCGACGCCGGCCGCGTTCGCCCGGTCGTCGACGCGGTGTTTCCGCTCCCTCAGGCCCGCGAGGCCTTTGAACGCGGTCTCCTGGGTCACACTCGCGGCAAACTCGTACTGCAAGTCGTTCCTCCATCCGATGCGGGCGGTCGATCGTCATGAAGGACCAGACTCGAAAGGCCGAGGAATTCCGGGAACTCCATCGAGGCAAGAAACTCCTGATCCTTCCGAACGCTTGGGACGTGCCAAGTGCCCGCGTCTTTGAGGACGGAGGTTTTCCCGCCATCGCCACCTCGAGCGCGGGAATCATGGTCTCCCTCGGTTATCCAGACGGTGAGGTCATCGAACGTAAGGAATTCGTGTCGGCCACCCAGAGGATTGCCCGCGCGTTGTCGGTGCCGCTGAGCGCGGACATCGTCAGCGGGTTCGGAGCGACGCCGCGGGAGGTCGTGACCATGGTGAAGAGCGTCCTCCAAGTTGGCGCGGTCGGGATCAACATCGAAGACCTCGATCATGCGACGGAGGGGCTCGTGCCGCTCAAGGGGCAACTCGAGAAACTGAAGGCACTCCGAGCGCTCCAAGATTCCCAGTCGGTCCCCTTCGTGATCAACGCCCGCACGGACGCGCTCCGTCACGCGAAGGGAGATGATCAGGCCCGGCTCGAGGAAGCCATCCGGAGGGGGATCGCTTACCGAGACGCCGGGGCCGATTGTGTCTACCCGATGGGCCTGACCGACGCGACATCGATCGCGACCTTCGTCCGTGCATTGGATTTCCCGGTGAACGTCATGGTCCGTCCGGGTCTCCCTTCGGTCGCCGAACTGGAGCGGCTCGGTGTCAAGAGACTCAGCCTGGGACCGAGCGCTTCCTATGCCGCCCTCGGGCTTCTTCGGCGAGCTTCGCGCGAGCTGCTCGAGCGGGGAACGTACGCGACGTTGGTCGATGGGGCCATCACCTTCGATGAGCTGAACCGTCTTGCGTCTCCAAGACGATCACCCTAGCGGATCAGTGAACGCATTCCAGTGTCTTCCTGACAGTGCATTCGAGGGGGCCGTCTCCAATAAAAGGCGGGCCCAAGGAGGAGCTCAGTTGGTTCCAATCTCTAGAACGCGAGCGCCCGGGTTTCGGGCAGTGCGAGCCCCAGCACTGCAGAACCGATGAACCCGAACGACACAAGATCCGTGAGCATTGCCGGGTCCCAAACGGTCGACAACGAACCAATGACAATCGCTCCGATGGCACTGGCCACTCCCGTGAAGAGGTAGACGTTCATCGTAACCCGGGCGAGCACTCCCGGCTCGAATCGGCCTTGGACGTAGGTCCACGTTCCCTGAACCCTCGCGGTGTTGCCCGCCCCCACTACAAACCAAACGACCAAGCTCAACAAGAGGGAGGCGACCGCGACCTCGGCTCCCAAGAGGGCGATTCCCATGACAAAGATCGCGCCGATGACCACGGGTCCAATGTAGCCTCTCGGATTCAAATGACCCAGGACGAGGCCGATGACGAGTCCTCCGAGAAGGTATGCGACGTACAACCCCGCGTAGGTGGCCTGGGACCCGGCGAAAAACCTCCCGACATACAAAGTCATCAGGAGAGTTGGTGTCGAGACGAAGAATCCTACGACGAACTGCTGAAGCGACAGATGGCGTAGAGGTCTTCCTTGCTCTCCCCGGAAGTGTGTCCAACCCTCTCGGAACCCAGTCCACCAAGTCTGTCGGGTGATCTTGGGGGTGGGAATGGAGAGCGGAATTGCCAGAACCGTTCCCACCGCCAGGAGACCCGCGAGCAGGTAGGAGCCTCCGACGACTCCGAACAGCGCGATGGCCACTCCCCCGGCGAAGTACATTGTGATGTTGACGCCCCCGCCGATGGCGCTCCCCAGACCTGAGATCACGAAAAGGTTGTCCTTCCCGAACAACAGACGGGTCGTCGTTTCGTCCGCCGCTTCCGTGAAGTCCCACAGGACGGCGAGGAGGACGACGATCCCGAAGAGGAGTGGTACCGTCAGCACGCCACCTGCATACGTCAGCGCGAGGACCAACGCCAAGGCAGTCTGCATGGGATAACAGAGGATGAACACCCACCTCTTGTCGTAGAGGCGGTCGACGAGCGGACTGATCAGAAAGGTGAGCGTGAACACGACCGTTTGGATTCCGATCACGACGCCAGAAAGGAATATGCCACCTGACAACCGGTAGGTGAGCCAGAGGATCGTCCCAAGGTACAGGGTGTAGCTGACGTTGGATAACGTCCCTCTGGCCTGGAACAACAAGAAGGTGCGGTTCCGAAGCAGTTCCCGAGGACCCAGCTCGGGCGCAGCGGATCCCGTCGACACTGGCTCCCCGACCGGCCTCTCAAGAGGAACGGGCATGCAATTGACTGCGAACCGGGGATGGACTCTCCGGTAAGCACGGAGGGCCGGTTCGACCTGATTAACCAGCCGGTTGACAAAGTAGGAAAAGTCTCCGCCCGCGTCGGGACATCGCGGCCTCGCCTCTCGGCGGGTCTTGTTACGCCAACAGGACCGGTACAAACCATGCGAGTTTGGGTCTTCGCTTCAAAGTTGGGGGGCCAACGTAGCGATCACTCCGACTCTTCGATGCGCGGCGCCCATGGTCCGGCGCCGTGGGATCCGGACGCGACTCACACGGTAAACATCAGAAGCCTAATAGCCGCGACGCAGGGTAGCCCAAACCCTTGAGTGAAACGGCGATCTCGACCGACTTGGAATCTGCAAGGCGTCTGACTGTAGCGAAACAGCATCTTGCAGGCAAGTTGCCCACAGGTCCAGCCCGTGAAGCAATTCTTTCCGTCATTCGCGACCTCGGTTTCGTCCAGTGGGACCCGATCAACGTGGTCGCGCCGTCACATGTCCTTACCCTCTGGAGTCGGGTCGGCAATTTTCGGCTGTCGGACCTCGATCGATTACTTTGGGAGGAGAAGAAGCTCTTCGAACATTGGTCCCATGCCGCTTCGATCGTACTCACCGAAGACTATCCGCTCTTCTATTCGCTGATGAAACGGTATCCTGAATCCCTTTCGAAGTCTTGGGGAGGATGGAGGGAGAGGGCCAGAACTTGGCTGCCACAACACGCAGAACTACGAAAGACCATCCTGCGTGAGCTGAAGAAAGGACCTCTTCGACTCAGCGAATTTGAAGATCATGGCCGAACCAAGGGACGTGCAGACGGCTGGGGGTTTGGAAGCGATGTCTCCACGATGCTCTTCCACTTGCAAATGAGCGGAGAGGCGATGATCGTGGGCCATGAAGGAAACCAGAACATCTGGGGCCTCGCGGAAACGTTCCTGCCGAGTTCGGTGGCGAGAAATGAGCTACCGGAACAGGAAGTCGAGCGGGAGGGTGCGGAGAGGACGATTCGAGCCCTTGGAACGGCTTCCCCTTCCGAGATCAACCGCTATTTTCTGCGCGGCCGGTATCTGAACCTGAAAAAGGCACTGGAACGCCTGCAGGAGGAATCGATCATCCATCGGGTTCGCATCGAAGGGATTAGTGGCGAACGATACGTCCATGATCGGGACGTCCGCCTCCTTGAATCGATGAATTCGGACGCGTGGCGACCACGCATGTCGCTGCTGGCTCCCTTCGACAATCTGCTTGCCGTCAGGGAGGGAACGAGTCGACTCTTCGGATTCGACTATGTCCACGAGAACTTCCTGCCGAAAAAGAAACGAAAATTCGGGACCTACGTGCTCCCTATCCTATGGGGGGACCGGTTCATCGGCCGGGTTGACCCGAAGATGGACAGGGAGAACGAAAGGCTCGTAATCAATTCGATCTATGCAGAGCCGGGCGCGCCCAGGGACAAGGAGGTCGCGTTGAAGATTCGGGAGACGATCGAGAATCTCGCAGAATTTCTTGGGGCCAAGGAAGTCGAATACACTGCCAGCGTCCCAAAGCCCTGGAGGAATTCTCTCCGCTGAGTCGCACTCGAAGTTGACGACGCGGGGTCGCCCGAGGCAGCCATGTCTATGGAGGAACGGCCGTGGCCAGTAAATGGTCTTATAGCATGCGTCCATTCGCGCATCCAACAGGTTATGTTGAGAGCATGAGCGACCGGAT
>VBMC01000038.1 GCA_005879015.1 Methanobacteriota archaeon | reverse complement strand
CGAGATCGATCGCGACCGCGCCCAGGTCCTTGAGGTCCTTCTCGTCGCCCGTCGGCGCGAGAATTCCCGCGAAGATGCGGGGGTGCAGCGTCTTCACGCGGCCGCCGAGTCCTTCGCGCAGGCCCGTGTAGTCCGCGACGGTCGTCACGGGGAGTCCCGCGTCCTTCAGGATCTTCGCGGTCCCGTCCGTGCCGATCAGCTCAAAGCCGAGGTCCCGCAGGCCGCGGGCGAAATCGACCAGGCCCTCCTTGTCTGATACGCTGAGGAGAGCCCGCGGGGGAGGAACCAACCCTATTACCGAGTCCCCATAGGGAAAAGACAATTAAAGGTTGGGACAACCGGTGAACGGAATTTCGCGAACTCCTGGCTCTCACACCGCCGTCTCGGGACGGGGCACGAGTCCGGCGTCCTTCACCAACCTCGGCACGACGCCGTCCCAGCCCACGGGCATCAGATGGACGCCGCGGACCCCGTCGACCTTCTTCAGGGCCTTGATCGTCCGGACGGCGATGCTCAGGCCTTCCGCCTTCGGGTTTGGCGCGTTCTCCATGCGGTCCATGATGTGTTTCGGCACCACGGCTCCGAGTTTTTCGACCATGAACCGGGCCATCTTCGCGGATTTCAAAGGGATCACGCCCGCGAGGATGTACACCTTCTCGTGGAGCCACTCCTTTCGGACGAGGCGCATCCATTCCTCGAACGCGTCGATGTCGTAGACCCCTTGGGTCTGTACGAAGTCCGCGCCGGCCATGACCTTGGCTCGGAGTTTGCCAAACGATTCCTCCTTGGAACCGCGGAACGGATCGGCGGCGACACCAGGAACACTTTCGGGGGCGTCTCGACGGCATCGCCGCCTCGGAGGATCCCCGCGTCTCGAAGGTTCCGGAACATCTCGATCATGTCTTCCGTTTTCATGTCGAACACCCCCTTCGCGTCCGGCTCGTTCCCCGCCGACGGCGGGTCGCCCCAAAGGCAAAGCACATTCCGGACGCCGAGTGCGGCCGCGCCGAGGAGGTCCGCCTGGAGCGCGATCCGATTCCGATCCCGGAGGACCATTTGCATGACCGGCTCGACGCCCTCTTGAATCAGGATGGCCGCGGCGGCGAGGGAAGAGATGTGCACGCGGGCCCGCGTGCAGTCGGTCACGTTGCACGCGTCGACCGTCCCTCGATACCGGGAGGCGTTCTTCCGGATCTCGGTCCCATCGGCCGAGGCCGGAGGCGCGATTTCCGCCGTCACCGCAAACACGCCCGAGGCCAGGATGCGTTCCAGTCGACTGCCCGAGCGGATCGCGCGGACCCCAACCGCCGCCGGCATCGAGCGAAGCAACGCGCAGGCCGCTATCTAGGCTTCGCCCGAATATCGGATTTCTACCATCCGTATCGATCGCACAGCTCCAAGGTGCGGATCATCCGGAGAAAGTCCCGCGCATGGAGGGCGAGCCAAGGCTTCCGCAGGGCCACGCGAAGGGACAGCCTCGCATCCACCGCGCGCCAGTCGAGCCCCTGCAGCTCCTCGGTCACGGAATCCATCAGTCCATCGCTCCAGGTCCGAACGCGATCGATCATCCACGAAAGCAGGGGGTCGAGGAACGGGGATGCCCTCAGGATCCGATCGTACGCCATCATCGCATTCGGATCCTCGTTCCCGAGGGCCCCCACGGCACATTCGCCCGCGATGCGTCCGCTGAACAGTCCCGGATGGATCCCCGCGCCGTTCATCGGATTCGTGATGCCGCCCGCATCTCCGACGATCGCGAGGCCGGGCATCGCCAGGGCGGACAGATCGTACCGGTACGGAATCGAGCCGGCGATCGTCTGCGTTCGGCGGGCGATGTCGATCCCGAATTTCCGACAGAAGGCCACCGTCGCGGCGTGTCCGTCGATCGGGCCTCCCGCTCCGACGTTCACGTCCTCGCCCTTCGGGAAGATCCAGGCGTAGCCGCCTTCGTAGGCCTGACTCACGAACAAGAGGAAGAAATCCGGATCGAGGATCGGCACGTCCTCGCGGCGGAATCGATATTCGTAGGCGACGATCTTCTCGAGTCTCCGCACGAGGCCCGCCTGGCGGGCGATGAGGCTCGCAGGCCCGTCCGCACCGATGACGATCCGCGCGTCCATGGATTCGCCGTTCGCCTCGATCCGCCAGCCGCCGTCGTGTCGGGAGATCCCGGTCACCCGCGCCGACGTCCGCAAATCCGCCCCGTCGTCCACGGCTCCCTCGACGATCCAGCGATCGAAGGCCGGTCGGTCGATCGCGTATCCGGGAAGCCGCGTGATGTAGAACCAGTTCCCGCTCGGGGCGACGCACTTCGCACCCGACACCCGCTGCGCGATCCACTCCTCGCGGGGACGAAGGCCGTTCGACTCGAGGCCGAACTCGCTCACGCCCTCCGCGCACTGGACCGGCTCCCCGACGACCTTCTTCTTGTCGAGGATGGCCGTACGGAAACCCGCCGCGGCGAGCTGCCGCGCGGCCATGCCTCCGGAGGGGCCTGCACCGACGACGACCGCGTCGAACACGTCGCGCAAGGAGTCCGAGGCGGATATATCGGCCTTACGCCGTGGCCTCGGCGGGGAACCGCCCCGCGAGGTCTTCCCCGTGGGCGGTCGTCCGATACACGTACGGCGGGACCCCGCGATGAAGGGCCGGTCCCCGCTGTTTCGTGACGAGCTGGACCGCGGTCAGGACCCGGAGGCTGTTCACGGTCGTGTATTCCGAGAGGCCCATCTCCTCCACGATCTCGGTCGCGCTCGCGTCGGGGTGGTCGCGCAGGAAGTGGAGGATCGCGATCTTCTGTCGGTCGAGGACCTCCGAGATCGGGCGTTTCTCCGGGCGCGGCTCGAGCTCCATCCGTTCGTACAGCCGCTTCCCCTGTTCCGACGGCGTGACGACGACCAGGAGGAGGGCCTCCTTCTCGATCTCGAGCAAGTGCTTCGCGACGGCCGCGGGCGCGATGCCCATCCGGTCGGCCAGCTCCGAGATCTTCGAGTCCCGATTGCGGTACACCTTGTTCTCGACGACGATCGACAGGACCTCGCGCTGACGTTCCGTGAGGAGTCGAGACCAGTCGGTAGAGTGCATCCGGCGGGTCAAAGGCCGGGACCCGTCTTAAGCGTTTTTGTGGGACGCCGACGATGAGAATTTGTCAGACAAGATCCGCGTACGGGATCGCGCCGCGACGTCGGTGTCAGACATCGCTCCCTCCATCGCCTCCAAGGCTATAACCGGCGGCCCGTCTTCCCGATTTTCGGGTGGCGGAATGCCCGGCGAGCTCATCGACGGGAAGAAGATCGCGGACGAGGTTCGGGCGGAACTGAAGCCGCGCCTCGTCGCCCTCGCGAAGGATGGGATCGTGCCGGGCCTCGCCGCGATCATCGTCGGAGAGGATCCGGGCTCCAAGCTCTACGTCAAGATGAAGGGCAAGGCCTCCGAGGAAATGGGCCTCGCGCACTGGACCGTGGACCTGCCGGAGAACGTTTCTGAGCGTCGTTTGCTCGACGAGGTATCTCGGTTGAATGCGGACCCCAAGGTCCATGGGATCCTCGTCCAGCAGCCGCTTCCTCCGCAGATTCGCCTCGACGCCGCCGTCTCGGCGGTGGAACCGCGGAAGGACGTGGACTGCTTCCACCCGACGAACGTGGGGCTCGTCTTGATCGGCCGACCGCGCTTCGCCCCGGCGACGCCCGCGGGGGTCGTGGAACTTCTCCTCCGATCTGGGAACGATCCCGGCGGCAAGGACGTGGTCATCGTGGGTCGGAGCAACATCGTCGGGAAACCGCTCGCGGCCCTCCTGATGCAGAAGGCGAAAGGGGCGAACGCGACCGTCACGATCGCGCACAGCGGCACCCGCGACCTTCCGTCTCATACACGACGCGCGGACATCCTCGTCGCGGCCATGGGTTCGCCGCGGTTCGTGAAGGCCGACATGGTGCGGAACGGCGTTATCGTGATCGACGTGGGCATCAATCGGATCCCCGATGCGACCGCGAAGGGAGGCTTCCGCACCGTCGGCGACGTGGACTTCGAGGCCGTGCGGTCGAAGGCGAAAGCGATCAGCCCCGTGCCCGGCGGAGTGGGTCCGATGACGATCGCAATGCTCCTGGCGAACACGGTGCGCGCCGCGGAGCTCTCCGGGGAATCGTGAGACGAAAGCTCTTATCGACCGCGCCGTTTCCTGCGAGTCGCCATGCGAGTCCTCGTGGTCGGGGGAGGGGGACGCGAGCATGCGATCGTGGAGGCGTTGCGCCGGAGCCGGGCGGACATCTACGCCGCGATGGCGAACCAGAATCCGGGGATCCGGCGTGCGTCGAAGGAGGTGCTCCTCGGCGACGTGACTGCGGTCGATCCGATCGTGCGATGGGCCTCGGACCGACAAGTCGAACTCGCGATCATCGGGCCGGAGGGACCTCTCGAGAAAGGGATCACGGACGCCCTCGAGGCGGCGCACATCCCGACGGTCGGGCCGTCCCGAGAGGCCGCCCAACTCGAGACGAACAAGGAATTCACCCGGGAGCTGATGCGAGACCACGGAATCCCGGGCGCCCCTCGGTTCTGGGCCTTCGGCGACCTCCCCGAATTCGAGAATTTCGTGAACGCGTCCGATTTCGAGTTCGTCATCAAGCCGCTCGGTCTCACCGCCGGCAAGGGGGTGCGCGTCTCCGGTTCCTCGTGGAGGAGAAGTTGGTCGGAGAGGAGTTTTCCCTCCAGGCACTCTGCGACGGGCATGCCCTCGTGCCCTCGCCGCTCGTGCAGGATCACAAGCGCGCCTATGAGGGGGACAAGGGACCGAACACGGGCGGGATGGGCTCCTATAGCGACGCCGATCATCGTCTGCTGTTCGTCACGCCGCAGGATTTCGAGGGTGCCCTCGAGACGATGCGGAAGACGGTCGCCGCGATGGCGGCCCGCGGGACGCCGTTCAAAGGGATCCTGTACGGCGGCTTCATGGCGACGAAAGACGGACCCAAGCTCCTCGAGTTCAACGTCCGGTTCGCGGACCCGGAATCGATGAACGTCTTGCCGATCCTGGAGGATGATTTCCTCGAGAGCTGTCAGGCCCTCACGGAAGGACATCTTCCGGCGTCCCTCCGGTTCGCGCATCAAGCGACGGTCTGCAAGTACGTCGTTCCCATGGGATACGGGTCCCATCCGCGGGCCGGAGAGCAGTTGAAGGTCGACGAGGACAGCATCCGCCAGACCGGAGCGAAGCTGTACTACGCGAGCGTCGACGAGAAGGGAGGCCACCTGTATACGACGACCTCCCGGTCCCTCGCGATCGTCGGGATCGCGGCGAATCTGGAGGAAGCGGAATCGATCTCAGAGGAGGCGCTCGCCTTCATCGCTGGGAGCTTCTACGCCCGGCGGGACATCGGCAAACCGGACGTGATCCAGCGGAAGGTCGAGCGGATGCAGAAGATCCGCCAGGGTTGAGGAAACGACAAGCTGCGGGTCTTTTGGTTAACATGTTAAGCCATGCCACAGGACGTTCGCGCCGTCCAGGCTCATGCCTGAAACTTCGCCATTTCGACGGTCAGGGTGGTCGTTCGGTCGATGAGTTCTCCGGTTGGGGCTTCGATACGTGTGCGAAGATCCGCGACCACTGCTCGGGCGATAGGCGGTCCTTCAACGCTTCGCTCAGCGTCTTGAGCCGCGGTCGCAAGTCCTTGGAGGACGTCGGCGACATCGTTTATCCAACCGTTGTAGAGTGTACTTAGCCTTTCCCATTCCGCATCGTCAAGCATACTACGCACGCGGCCGCCGGAAGCATCGAGACTCGTATGCGGGATCGTGACCGGGGCCATGGCCACGCGGACGCCCAAGGACCGCAGCCGGGTCGCGAGTTCTTCTGCGTCGCGGGACGACATGACGAGGACGGATTGACCGATCCACGCGACGCCGCTCCGGTGGATGAATCCGGGCTCGTCTCTCGCCCTCCCGTGGACGATCCTCTTCCTGCCGAAGACGATTTGGCAAACGCGGGCCGCCACGGATCGGGCGCCGCCAGACACATCGTAGGACACTAGGATGCATTCTCCACGGGGAGCCGTACCGAATGTCACGAGTATATATATGTATACAGTCATATAATAATGTTTCTCCGAGAGGTGAGCGAAAGTACTCCCTCGATTGGTTAACATGTTAACCATCTCGGACACGGTCGGCTTGCGGTCGGTCGGACGGTGGTCGGGTTCGCTGCTTTCGCTTGAGGGCCAACCCTCAAATAACGGGATGGGCCATCCGCGCGCCGATGAAGAACCTCGACGACGTGATCGAAGAGATCGAGTCCCGCCTCGATGAGAAGGACGAGGTTCGCGAGCTCACGATCAAATCCTCTCGTACGATCGCACGCCTGAGCGGCTCCGCGATCCAAGGCATGCACCGCGAGCTCGATGTTGACACGCAACTCCAGGAGACCCGCGAGGAGATCCTGAAACTCCGCAGCCTTCTGAAGGACCATCCGGACCTGTATCACACCGGCATCGTCGAGAACGCCATGCAGGAGGCCTGTGAGGCGTTCCTAGTCCACTCCATTCTTGAGGGCGAGGGCCTCCCGAGTCCGAAGGACATCGGGGTGACGGATACCGCCTTCCTGCTCGGCCTCGGCGACGTCGTAGGCGAACTGCGGCGATTCTCGCTCGACGGAAGCAGGACGTCGCGCGGAGCTTGATCGAGAAGACCCGCGGTGAGGTCGCGGTCGCCGCACGAAGCCAAGAGCTCGCGGACAAGCTCGATGCGGTCCGCGAAAAGCTCTAAGGCTCCACGACGAGGCAAATACATCGACACGGAGTGTTTCGTCTTTTTCTTTCATTGATAGGCAAGCTGAGGGCAGAGCGTATTCCATTTGGAGATCTTGCCTCCGCCGCGGTGGCGTGCCGGACGCCGGCGCCGATTGTGCTGTGAGGTGGCTCTCGCCACCGGCCACGAACCTGCACTCTGCCGCAGCACCAGTGAAACGCAAGTACTATGCCCGCATCCGCCATGCAATCGCGGATGCAATCCGAGTCTCGATCGTTGCGGGAAGCTGCCATGAAACACATGCTGTCGCAGCAAGATGTGCGGACGATTTGGTCCATCCTCGCAATCTTCTCGGGCGTCCCGCTTGCTTTGAGCCTCGGTACTACCGTGTTCGGAGTCCTGACGAACTCTTCTCATGCCTTGGACTGGGCCTCTTGGACCGTCACGTTTTCGATCTGGTTGTTCGTCGCGCTCTACGCGCGCAGGCCGGTGTACTATGAGGCCATCCTCCAGCGCCGGATCGAGTGGCATCGCAGGTCCCGAGCCGAGCGGATTCGAGCCTCCTGCGTTTTCGCAGCGGGTGCCGCGGGCCTCCTCGGTCTCGTCTTTGGCGGCCCGATTCTCGTTGGCATGATCCTGTGGCCCGGCCAATCCTGGGGAGCCTACCTCGCACAAGCGATTCCGATTCTTCGTGTGCCAACGACGGCCATGATGGCTGTGGCTATCGTGCTCGGCGCCATAAGGGGTCGGTCCTCCAGAGCACACACGCCCGTCGGGTGATTCGCCGCGGGGCCGGCGCGTCCTTTTCAAATCGCGCCCGGCGCGTCGACGGTTGTACGTTATCAGGGTAGATTCCCAGGTCGGAATTGCTTTAAAAAGCCCCAGGCATCGAACGGCACATTCCACCCAGCGAGGCCCTCGCCTCTGCGCTCAGGACGAGGTCCCAGGGGGAGCCTACCATGGCGGACGTGCAGAAAGTATCCAGCGGAATCCCGGGACTCGACGACCTGATCGAAGGCGGATTTTGGCCCAAGTCGACCGTGGTGATCCTCGGGTCGAGCGGGACGGGAAAGTCCACCTTCGCGATCCAATTCCTGATGGAAGGCATCGAGCAGGGCGAGCAGGCCTTGTACGTGACCCTCGAGGAACCGCCGGAGCAGATCATGCGCGAGGCGGACCTCATGGGCTTCGACATGCGCAAGTACTACGAGAAATCGCTCTTCTTCATCCACCTCAAAGGGCGCAATTTCAAGAAGATGATCGAGGAGCAGCTGCCGCAACTCGTGAAGGCGCGGGCTGACTACAACATTGCCACGCGCGTCGTGATCGACCCGATGACCCCGGTCATCTGGGCGACCACGGACAAGCTCGAGCAACGCGAGCTGATCGGCAAGTTGTTCTACACCCTGAAGGAACTCGGCGTCGTCCTGTGCACCGTCGAGGAGCACGCGAAGCCCGGCGAGACGGTCGGTGAGGACGTCCTCCTGCCGATCTACCTCTCCGACGGCGCCGTCCACCTCGAGTACTATCCGATCGGAGGCGCCTTCAACCGCACGCTGAAGCTCCTGAAGATGCGCGGGGTGCACCACGGCGAAGGCGTGTACCCGTACCTGTTCGCCCGCGGCGTGGGCATCGTGGTCCGCTCGAGTCCGACGCATATCCCGGAAGAGCAGAGCCGCAGCCACATCAAGACATTCGACGAGGCGATCAAGACCGCGGAGGCGATGAAGGCCCCCGCCCGCGTGATCGACCGGATCAAGAAGATGCAGAAACACTGGGACTACGACTACTCGCCGGAGGAAGCCCTCCAGATCCTCTTCAGTTCGTACGGGTTGAAGCGGGGCGGCTAGATGCCCTATGCGGGCCAGGTCGACAAGACGATGGGGGCCGACACGGTCGGCCACCTGAAGCTGCTCCTCGAAACCGAACTCAAGCGGGCCCGCGAGGAAAGCAGCCTGGACATCGCGATGTTCCTCGGGGTGGACGGCCGGATCTTCTCGTCCTCGATCCCGAACCAGCTCGATCCCCGCGAGTACCGACTGTTGAACCTCCTGAAGGGCAGCCTGGCGCACATCTGCAACCAGCTGAGCGGGCAGAACATGATGATGTCGGTCCAACAGTTCGAGGCGGGCACGATTATCATCTCCGGAGTTGGAGACCGCGCCTTCCTCGTCTTTCTCACGTCGAAGCCGGTCGAGATCACGAAGATGCAAACCGTCCTCGCGAACGTCGTGAAGACGTCGATCGTGGTCCGCCATCTGTTCGAATCCAAGCCGATCACCCCGGAGGTCCTCGCCTCGTACGACGAGGCGGTCGCCGGGGAACTGAAGCGACTCACGCGGATCCTGTTCGTCGAGAAATTCGGGGAGACGAAGGAGTTCAAGAAGAACAAGGAGATCGCGCAATACCTTCAGTCCAAGCTCGGCGCCCTCGTGGGACCCGGCCCGCTCCAGGAGATCGTCACGCTGGCGTACAACGAAGTCGGGACGACGGCACCGTACATGACGTCCGCGCATTGGGAGCGCTTCCTCACGATCCTGCTCGATCGACTCCGGGAGATCGAAGGGGACTCGGTCGCCGCGAAGGCGGAGAAGGAATGGCGCGCGCACCTGAAGCAAATCCTCAGTTCGTTCGTGTGATGTCCATGCTCGGAGGTGTTCGATGATCGACGTTGCCCTCGCCTCTCTGATCGAGGACATGATCGAGAAGGCCGGGGCCGAGGGCGTGGTCGAGTTCTGGCAGCGGGTCGGAGACAACCTCGCGGGGCGCATGGGCAAGGAGGCGTACCTCGGGTGGACCTCCTTCAACGTCGCGGTCCGGGAGGCTCGGACGGCCTTCAGCATCGAGGGGGAGGTCACGCCGCTCACGGACATGGCGATCACGGACGTCGACGGCGACGTCGTCGGGTACCTGTACGCGATGCGCCAGTGCTGCTACATACCTACGATCTTCCGGACGCGCTTCGCCGTCGGACGGATGAGCCCCGCGGACAAGGCCGTCACGGAAGAGTACAACG
>VBMC01000037.1 GCA_005879015.1 Methanobacteriota archaeon | reverse complement strand
GAGGACATCCATGAGTCCGACGGGAAACTTCGGGTCCGTCACCACCCGGCCGTCGATGAGGACCCCGCGATTGTTCAGGATGTGCCGCGCCTCCCGGGCGGAGTCGCAGAGCTTGAGCATGTCGCGGAGGATCGATCCGAGCGGCACGCTCTCCCCGATCGCATGCGGACCGGGGGAGGGCCGGACGATCCAGAAGTCCGTCTTGCGCGGGGTCGACCAGGAACGCGGAGCCGACAGGCGCTTCAGATGCTTTTTCATTCCGCGCGCTCCTCGAATTTCCGACGCCGCCAGGCGTCCGTGTCGTCCATCCGGATGATCAGCAAGTTCGACGCGTGGAGCGGCCTCGGCACCTTCTTCTCATCCACCTTTTCGATCGTGATGCCTTCCACGACGACCGTCCCGTGCACGCGGTCGACGGATACGACCTTGCCCTCTCGCCCCCGGAACCCTCCGCGCATGACCCGGACCGTATCCCCTTTCCGGACCGGCAGCGCGCGGGGGAGCCGGCCCTTCGCCTTCGCGTGGACCTCCTCCGCGAGATGGAGCGAGGTGAGAATCCGTTTCACATGGAGGGGCGCGTGGGCCGCCCGTTTCCGTTGGACCCGTGGCTGCGTGCTCGTCATCGTTCCCGCCTCACACGATCATGCTCGCGGTCGCGGCGACCCTGGGCCACCGCTCCGCGGCCTCTCGGGCCACGGGCCCTTTGATGTCCGACCCTTTCACCTCGCCCTCCGGCGTCACGATCACGCACGCGTTGTCTTCGAACTGGACCATCATGCCTTCCGGACGACGGAAGGGACGACGTTGCCGGACGACGACCGCGTTCATCACCTGCTTGCGCGTCTCCGGGGTCCCCTTCTTCACCGCGACGACGAGGAGGTCGGCGATCCCCGCCGACGACAGGCGATTCCGCACGCCGCGGTACTTCTTGACCTCGATGATCTCCACGATCTTCGCGCCGGTGTTGTCGATGCACTCGAGGCGGGCTCCCTTCGGGAGGCCGCGCATCTGCCGCCCCGGGAGACCCTTCACGCCGCGACCCCGATGGGTGCGTTTCTCGTACCGTTCAAACTTCTGGATGTACCGGAGATATTGTCGCTCCACGACGACCGTGTTCTGCATCTTGGTCGAGACGACGATGCCCTCGAGCATCTGGCCTCGAACCGGGAGCCTCCCGTGGAAGGGACACTTCACGTCCGTGCAGACCTGGCCCGGCATGGGGACGTCGATCCCGATGTCCCTCCCGCCGGACGCGGTCGGCGCGGTCGGTGCCGCAGCCTTCCTGGTCCGTCCCTTCTTCTCCGCCATCGTTGATCACCGGGCCTTCTTCACGCGGTCTTCGGGACGGAACCGGATTTCCTCGCCGTCGACCTCGAGGCCGCCCTGAATCTCAAAGCGGAAGCGACTCCCGTGTTTCGGGATGCGCTTCTCATCGCCCTGAATCTCGAGCACGAGCGTGTTGCGGGTCTCGTCGACGACTCGGCCCCGCACGTGCGCCTGGGTCGGGTCCGTCGCGTGTAATACCTCGACCTCAAGGCCGATGAGCTCGTGTTTCCGCAGGTTCACTCAGGTCTCCTCCGTCGCGGCCTTGGCCGGTGGAGCCGCGGTGCTCGCGCCCCGTTGCTCCTCGGACATGATCGTCAAGATGCGCGCGATGTTTTTCCGGAGGGCCCTGATCTTTCCGGGATTCGGAGGGGCGCCGCCCATCGCGGCGATGCCGCGTTCGTGCATGAGCTCATCCCGGAGTTCCGTCAGCTTCTTCGCGATCGCCTCCGCGTCCATGGCCCGGATCTCCTTCGTGCGAAGCAGCGGCATTAGGCGCCGTCGCCCCCTTCCGCATCGACGTCCACGTCGACCCCGAGCTGCTTCACTTCCTTGGCGACCTTCTTCAATCGTTTCGCGGCCACCTTGCTCTTCTTCACCTTGGCCGTCGTCGCTTCGGGCTCACCGGGCTCGATGAGGGGCTCGGGTTCTTCGTCGGCTCCCTCCGGGCCGATCGTCGTCTGGGCCGCGAGGGCGAGCTCGGGTTCCACGACGACGGGGGCCTGGACGGGCGGCACGAACGACGCCGCCGCCGCGATGTATTCCGCCGAGGGCTGCTTGATCTCGATCTCGTCCGGCAGCTTCGCCCGCGGGTCCATGATCTCGACCGTCACGCCGATGACACCGGGTTTGAGCTTCGCGACCGCGAATCCGCGGTCCATCCACAGATTCCGCGGTTCGCCGCAGTACTTGATGTGACCTGCCTTGAACTTCTCCGTGCGGTGGCGCTGCCCGGTCAGTTTGCCCGCGATGACCACGAGACAACCCTTCGCGCCGGCCTCCATGATCCGGCGCACGGTCGAGTGGCCCGCCCGACGGAAGTGCCATCCCCGCTCGAGGGCGTTCGCAAGCTTCTCGGCCATGATCTGCGCATTCAGGGCCGGCGCACTGACTTCCTGGACCTCGATTTGCGGATTGTCGAACTTGAATTGCCGGTCCACCGCCTCGGTGAGGCTCTTGATTGCGCCACCCTTCCGGCCGATCACGAGGCCAGGGCGCTCCGCGAGAAGCGTCACCCGCGTCCCCATCGGGGTCCGCTGGATATCGAGGCCCCCGAAGCCGGCGCGACGCGTCTCGCTCATGAGGTATTCCTTGAGGAGGACCCGTCGCACGCTCTCGACAATGATGCGTTTGTCCTTGCGCTCGACCTTCGCCTCCGCCACTTACGCCACCTCCTCGAGTACGATCTCGAGATTCACGGTGTCCTGGTTCCACTGGCTGCTCCGGCCGTAGGCCCGCGGGCGATAGCCCTTCGACGCGGCTCCCTTGTGCGCGTTGATCACCCGGATTACCATCGTGTCCGGATCTTCCTTCCCGGTGAACTCCGCGTTCGCAACGGCGCTCTCTAGGATCTGGAGGAACGCCTTGGCCGCCTTCACCGGGTACCGGGCCGGTCCGGTGCCGGCCTTGTGGGCGACCCAGCGGTTGTAGGTCCGCATGGGCACCGCCTGTTTGAGGGCGATCACACGTTCGAGGTATTCACGGGCGCTGTCCACGGTCTTGCCGCGCAACTGGCGGGCCAGCTCGATCGATTTCTTCCATGCGAGCGGCAGGTCTCGGCCATAGGCTCGGGCCATCGTCTCGATCTTGTATTCCATCGTGTACCCGAGCTTGGTCATGTGCATCCTCACTTGAGCGGCATGAACTTCGACGATCGCGTGGCTCCGACGCCCGGTCCGCTGTGCGTGACGGGCTTTCGCGTCATCGCGAACTCACCGATGAAATGGCCGATCATCTCCGGCTTGATCTCGACCGTCACGAATTCCTTCCCGTTGTGGATCGCGACCTTCTTTCCGATGAAGTCGGGAAGGATCGGCACGTCCCGGCAATGGGTCCGGACCGCGACCTCCGTCCCGTTCGCGCGGAGCTTTTCGATGAACCGGTAGCGTTCATCGTCGATCCCCCGGATGACCGACCGCCGAGGTCGCGCGGGCAGCAGCTCGATGATCTCCTCCAGGGTCATGGCTTTCATCTCGTCCAGCGTGTACCCGCGGTATGTGAATTCCTTCTTGCGGCGCGTCTCGACGAGGCCCGCCCGCTTCCGCAACTTTCTCCGAGCCGCCTTCGCCAGACCACCCATTTTCTTTGCCATGCCCATCACCTCCGACGACGCTTCTCCTTCAACCGCTTCGGCTGGGGAGACATCCGTCCGACCTTGCGGCCGGGCGGGGCGTCAAAACCCACCGTGGACGGTTTGCCCACGTGTTGGTGCGACCCGCCTCCGTGGGGATTTGCCCGCCTTCGTGAAGGGCTTGTCGCCTCGGCCCGCGCCCGCGACGGCGCCGATCGTGGCCCGGCAGTCCGGATGGAAGGTGCGGAAATGTCCCGAGGGGAGCTGGATGACGGTCCGGTCTCCCTGGCTCACGACGACGGCCTGGGCACCCGCGGCCCGCACGAAGCGACCGCCGTCCCCAGGCATCGACTCGACGTTGTAGACGAGCGTCCCTTCCGGGATGTCGCGGAGCGGCACCGTGTTCCCGCGGTCCAGATTCGGCAAGCCATGGGTCACGGGCTGGCCGACGGAAAGGCCGTCGCAGGCGATCATGAGGACCTCTTGGCCATCGAACCGAACGCGCGCCAGTGGAGCGGTGTGTCCGGGCGCCTGGAAGATGTCCGTCACGATCCCGGCACCGCGAAGGTGCGGATAGACGACGGGCCCGGGATGTCGGTGGCTCGGCGAACGGTAGGTCGGCGAAGTCCCACGGCCGCGGCGTTGGGAGCGCAGGTTCTTTCCCATCAGAACACCCCGATCCGCATCCCGATCTCTTCGGCGGAGAATTCCGGTTTCAACTTGATGATCGCGTGCTTGCCGTCCCTCCGGACGAACGTATTCACCTTCGCGACCTTCACCTGGAAGAGGTCCTCGAAGGCCTTCTTGACCTGGTCTCGCGTCGCCTGACGACGCACCAGGAACTCGAGCCGGTTCCCGTCCTTCAGATTCTGAGCGGGCGTGCCCTGCAGCATGTTCAGCGTTTTCTCTGTGACGTACGGATGAAGGAGAATCTCGTGCGGCTTCATGGCGACCAGCTCCGGAGCACCTCGAGGGCGCCCTCGCTGAACATCGTGAGTCGACCCGGATCCCCGCCCGGAGCGAGGACCTCGGCGTTCAACCCCGCGGGGCTCACGACCTCGACACCGGGCAGGTTCCCGAAGAGTCGGCGGACCTTCGCCGGATCCTTCACGACGACGAGCAGGCTCCGAGGCTGCCGATAACGCCGGCCTCGCATCTTCCCGCGGCCCGCGCGCACGTGGCGGCCGTCCTTCGCCCGCTCCACGTCGGCGTACACGCCGAGGCGGTCGAGGATCTTGACGCCCTCCTGGGTCGCACCTCCGTCCGGCTGGAGGGTCTCGATCCCGTCCTCGATTACGATGGGCAGGCTGAGTTCATCCTTGAACTCATGTCCGCGGGCGGAGACGATCGTGACTTCCTTCACGGCCGCCAAGGCCGCATTGCGTGCCAAGCGTCGTTCGTTCTCGTTCACCTTCTTCGCCCAGACCTTCTCGACCCGGGGGGGATGCGCCCGACGACCACCCACGGTGCCCGGGGCCTGCGCCCCGGTCATGGAGCCGCGAATCCGCGGGACGCGGGAGACGCCATGGCCCTTTCCCGACCAACGGACGGAATGTTTCGCACCGGACCTGCGCCCGGGGCCATACGGCTGCCGTCGATTCGCCTGGGCTGCGGTAACCGCCCTTCGGATCAGATCGGAACGCACCTCGCCTTGGAACACGGTCGGCAGGTCGACCGACTTCACGACGTCGCCATCGAGAGAATACACATGCACACGACCGCCCTCCAGGGAGCGGGCCTCGGCCTTCGCTTCCTTCGCCTTCGCCGCTTTCGCTGCCTTCGGGCCCTTCTCCGGTTCGGCGGACTTCTTGCGCCGTACTCGCGCCGTCCTGCGAGACTCGGCCGGTGCATCCGAGGCGGATTTCTTCGATTCCGGCAGGAACCTCACACTCCCTGCTTCGATTCCCGCGAGACGTAGGTGAGCTCGGGAGACTTCTCGAGTTTCACGTAACCGATTCGAGCCGCGTCCCGGAGGCGGATCAGCCGCTTGGCGGGACCGGGAATCGAACCGTGCAGGAGGACGTACGGGTTGCGCACCATCCCGTACGAGAGGAAGCCGCCGTTCGGGGTGATCTCATCCCCCTTCTCGCCGATCTTCAGGATGCGCTTGTTGTATTCCGTCCGCTGGTGATACCCGAATTGGCCTCCTTGCGGGACGGTCGGCCGGACGTACCCGGGCTGGAAGTTCCCGAGGGTTCCGATGTTCCGTCGGTGCTTCGAGTTCTTGTGGCTCAGCAGCCGCGTTCCCCACCGGGTGTGGTGGCCTTTCCAACCCTTCCCCTTCGTGATCGCGGCGACATCGACCATGGAGCCTTCCCGACAGAATTCCGTGACCGGGATGTCCGTGCCGAGGAGCTGCTTCGCGTACTTGATCCGGTCCTCGATCGAACCGCCGCCGACGCGGTTCTCCATGAGGTCCGGCTTCTTCTTCGGGACTCCCGTGAGGAGGCCCGGCTGCGTGTATGTGATGAGACGGACGTCGTCCACCTGTGCCGGCTGGACCTTCTTCCATGCCTCCTCGACGTCGTATTCCTTCGGGATCGGGAAGACGCGTCGGAGCTCCTTGTCTAGCTTGGGGCCCCAGACCTCCCCGACGGTCTTGAGACCCTCCATCGTGCGGCGGTACAACCGCACCGCGGCGACGTGCATCGGCGGGACTTCGAGGACGGTGACGGGGATCTGCACCTCTTGGCCCGAGGTCGTGGAGGTCGGCCGATAGTCGACGACGATCGCATGGGTCATGCCGGCCTTGTAGCCGGCGAATCCCTGGACCTTGGGGCTTCCACCGTCCGAGTCAGGCCAACTTGCGAAGTGCGGAATCGGGCTCTCGCTGCGCTTGCGGGGCGAAAAGCCCATCGAGCCGTGTCGCGGTCGGTGTTCCTTCGGCACTGGCCACTCCTCCGTGGAAAGTGGTCTCTCGTCGCGTGCAACGAGATGGGGGCGGATGCCACGCCGCCGTGACGCTGCCTGCGGGCGCAGAAGGTCCGGGCCCGCATTTCCGGGATCCGCTACGGGATTGCCCGGGGGCGTCTGGTCGGCGCGTTGGGCCGTCCCTATGGAGGAGGCCTATATAGCTTTTTGGAGCGCGGAGTAGATTCTCTCGGAGAACGAGAGATTGCCGCCGCCATCGAATCGGTGTTACCGCAGCAACGATTTCGGCTTCGCCCTGGGGAGTTCGATCGAGTCGATCACGATCGGCCGCTCGGCCGGTTCGCCTTCCTTCTCGTCGAGTTCGAGGTCCGATTCCTCTGCGACGGCCCGCCAAAACGCCTTCATGCGCGCATCGTAGTATTCGTCACACATTTGGGGCACCTGGTCCCGGTAGGTCTTGGACGGTACATGTGGATTTGGCAATCCGCGGAATTCGAAGGCGTTCCGGGCCCGCCTCGCAATGGACCGGTGCCTGTGGAGGGACCGATGAAATGCGGGAATTGCGGGGCGGAAGTCGTGGCCATGAATTGTACCTATGGAGGGGAGGGTGTGTTCGAGGACACGGGGCGGCCTTATATCCCCGGTCGTGATTGATTTCGTGTGGTGATCAATCGCCCTACGAAACGGCCCCGAACCAAGGGTATTACGAGCACGCCGTGCTGAACCGGGATGATGAGGTAGAGCCCAATGTGTTTCCCGCCCGAACTGCAAGAATTGGACGCATGTTCCGGTTCGTTGCTGGAATTCTCGCCGCGGCCCTCGTCATCGGCCTCTTTGTGTGGCTATTGATTGGCTGGCAACATAGTCCGTGAGCCCGTTGCGCAAGCAGGAACTCGCGGAGCTCGTCGCGGCAAGCCATGGACTCAGGCTGGCGGCCCTCCGGCCCCAAGGCAGGGTGAATGCCTGAGCGCCCCGACTCGTCAGCCTAAACCCTCGTGAAGCTCGAACCTTGACAACGGACGAGATCCTGGCCTCCCGAACCTCGATTCGTCCGTATCACGCACGAGAACACCCCAGTAACGTTTAAGGTGGTCTCCCCGGGTATGCTCCGTTGCTGGGCGGGAATTCATGGAAGTCAAGCGGATGAAAGTGAAAGTTTGTTTGATCGGGGAAGCCGCCGTCGGCAAGACCTCACTCATCCGACGTTTCGTCCTCGACAATTTTGACGACAAGTACATCCAGACTCTCGGGACCAAGGTCTCGAAGAAGGAACTTGCATCGCCAAGCCCGGACGGCACGGGCGACCTGAAGATCGACATGACGATCTGGGACATCATGGGCCAGAAAGGCTTCCGAGAGCTCCTCAAGGAAGCATATTTCTATGGCGCCCGCGGCATCCTCGCGGTCTGCGACGTCACGCGCCGGAAGACGCTGGAAGACCTCGACGACTGGATCGAGGGCGTGTACAGCGTGACGGGAAAAATCCCGATTGAATTCCTTGGGAACAAAATCGACTTGAAAGATCAACAGCAGATCTCGGAGGACGAGATGATCCAGGCGGCGCGCGCGTACGACAGTCCGTTTCACTTCACGTCGGCGAAGGCGGGCGTGAACGTCGAGATCGCGTTCCAGTCCCTCGCGGAACGCGTCGCCAAGGAGCGATACGCGAGAAAAGTCGTCGCCGAAGAATAAGAATTATCATGGCCGATACTCGCGGCCGTACCCTACATAAGACGGAGTCCGTTTTGGAGCCGCATGATGGCGACGCCCGCCCTGGCCGGCCTGAAGCACGTGAAGGCGAAGGTGTGCTTGGTCGGAGACGTCGCGGTCGGCAAGACCTCCTTGATCCGGCGGTTCGTACAAGATGAATTCGACGACCGTTACATCGCGACGGTCGGAACCAAGGTCACGAAGAAGACCGTCGATGTGACATGGAAGGGCGCACCCGCGATGCTCGACATGATGGTGTGGGACATCATGGGCGAGAAGGGGTTCCGGGCCCTCCTCCGGGACGCGTACTTCGAAGGCTCTCAC
>VBMC01000036.1 GCA_005879015.1 Methanobacteriota archaeon | reverse complement strand
AGTTCCTTCTCGCGCTTCGCGGGGTCCGCGGCTTCCTCGATCTCTTTCTTGAAGATGATCTGGACCGCCCCCTCGGGCCCCATGACCGCCAATTCGGCCGATGGCCACGCGAAGTTGAAGTCGCCCCGGATGTGCTTCGACGACATCACGTCGTAGGCGCCCCCGTACGCTTTGCGCGTGACGATCGTGACCTTGGGGACGGTCGACTCGCAGTAGGCGAACAGGAGCTTCGCGCCGTTGCGGATGATGCCGCCGTACTCCTGGTCCGACCCCGGCAGGAAGCCCGGGACGTCGACCAAGGTCAGGAGGGGGATGTTGAAGGAGTCGCAAAACCGCACGAAACGCGCAGCCTTGATCGAGGACGTATTATCGAGGGTCCCGGCGAGGACCTTCGGCTGATTCGCGACGATCCCAATCGGATGGCCCGTGAGTCGGGCGAAGCCGACCACGATGTTGCGGGCCCAGAGTCCGTGGACCTCGAACCAGGAGCCCCGGTCGACAATACGCTTGATCACCTCGAGCATGTCATACGGCTTGTTCGGCTCCCGCGGGACGATGGTGGCGAGCTCCGGATCCATCCGGTTCGCATCGTCCTCCGCGGCGAGGACGGGCGGATCGTCCACGTTGTTCGAAGGGAGGTAGCTCAGGAGCCGACGGACGATCCGGAGGGCCTCGGCTTCGTCTTCGGCCGCGAAGTGCGCGACGCCGCTCTTCTCGGCGTGCGTCAGCGCCCCTCCGAGCGCCTCGAACGTGACCGACTCCCCGGTCACCGCCTTAATGACCCCTGGACCGGTGATGAACATGTTCGACGTGCCCTTCGCCATGATGATGAAATCGGTCATGGCGGGGCTGTAGACCGCCCCGCCGGCGCAAGGTCCGAGGATCGCGCTGATTTGAGGGACGACGCCGGACGCGAGGACGTTACGGTAGAAGATCTCCGCGTATCCGCCGAGGCTGATGACGCCCTCCTGGATCCGCGCCCCCCCGCTGTCGTTGAGGCCGATCACCGGAGCGCCGACCTTCATCGCCATGTCCATGATCTTGACGATCTTGTTCGCGTGCATCTCGCCGAGGCTCCCGCCGAAGACGGTGAAGTCCTGAGAGAACACGAACACGGTCCGGCCGTCGATCGTCCCGTGGCCCGTGACGACGCCGTCCCCGGCGATGCGCTTCTGGTCCATCCCGAACTCCGTCGTCCGATGCTCGACGAAGGCGTCCATCTCGACGAAGGACCCGGAATCCAAGAGGAGCTCGACCCGCTCCCGGGCGGTCCGCTTGCCCTTCGCGCGCTGGGCGTTCGTGCGCTCCTTGCCGCCACCTAGCTTCGCGAGGGCCTTCCGCCGGCGCAGCTCTTCCACGCGCTCATCGCCCGCCATGGATGCGCCGAACGCGGAGGCGTGTCATTAAGCCTTCGCGCTTCCTCGGGCAGGTGGCTGGAAGGACCCGTATCTCAGGGGACGATCTTGAGACTCCCTTCCACGAACTCGTGTTTCGCGTTCCCATCGTCCATGATAATCAAGGCACCGTTCGGGGCGATGTCGTACGCCCGGCCCGTGATGGACCCTTTCGACGTCGTCGCGGTGACCCGTTTGCCAATCGTCGTGCACTGCCCGCGGTAATCCTTGATCAGGAACTCGATCCGCGTGTTCCGGTAACGAGAATAGAGATCATCGATCTGGTTCAGCAGGTAATCGAGGAACTCGTCGTTCGCGACGAACAAGTTCACTTCTCTCTTGAGCGTCGTCGCGGTCGGTTGCACATCTGGCGGTAGCCGATCGAGATCGACGTTCGTGTTCACGCCGATCCCGATGATCACGTGGTAGGTTTCCCGTCGGTACACACCTTCCGACAAGATCCCAGCAATCTTGCGGTCCTGGTATACCGCGTCATTCGGATACTTCAGCCCCGCGAAGACGCCGAAATGTCGGAGCGCCTTCACGACCGCATACCTACGAGAAGGCCGAGGATCCACGCGTGCGTCTCCTTCGGCCGGAGGATCACGGAAAAATAGAGGCCGCCGGGAGGCGAGGCCCAAGCCCGACCCTGTCGGCCTCTCCCGGCCGATTGGCGGTCCGCCCAGAGGACGAGTCCCTCTTCAAGGTCTTCCTCGAGGAGCTCCTTCGCGGTTTCGTTCGTCGACTCGACGTGGTCGTAATGCCACACGGTGCGGCCCACGAGCTTCCGATTCGGGTCGTGGAATTCAGCGATCTTCAACATCGAGCCGACGCGCGGGCCGCTATTTCAACGTTCCCGGCTCAGGAGGGAATATGCGCCGCCGCAGGCGCTTTCGCCTTCGCCAAGTCTTGGCTCGCGAGGAATCCCCAGAACATGATCGCAATCCCGACCAACTCCCCGATGTACAGGGCCCACGAAATTCCGTATCGCGAGAGGGACGCGCCACCGGCGATGACGAGCGCTCCGATACCGATCCACATGTTGAACGAGAGTCGGGACCGCCAGTACGAGTACGCGGCGACCCCGATCAAGGCGATGCTGCCGGGAATCGTGAAGAAGAACGAAAAGACCCGCACGTTGTCCGGCATCCCGGCTCCGGCGACGGGAATCGGGTTGGCCAAGGCCGCGGCACTGACGGTCGCCCCGGCGACGGCCACCGCGAACCCGGCAAAGACGACGATCGTGTAAAGGGCGAACCCGATGCCGGCGCGGCGATGCACCAGGAGGACCGAGCCGATGCCGAGGACGGCCACGAGGAGCGCTGCGACCAGGTAGTACACCTTGTACGTGGAAGCGGTCCAACCGTAGGCCTCGGCGAGGAACTGGGTGAAGGACGCGAGCGCGTAGAGGCCGAGGCCGAGGGACCACGCGAATTGGAACGGCTTTCGTCGGGAGATCCACTGGTTGAAGACAAGGGCCGCGAAGACCAGGCTCACAATCGTCGCACCCAGGGAGACGGCGGCACCTTCCAGGCTCATCGAACGCCGCGCACCGAAGGCGCCGCCATAAAGCTTCGCGCCGGGATTCAGCCTAATCCTGCTGAGTCGGTGCGCGGCCCGATCCCGCCGACTCCTGGACCAGTTCGAGGAGCACGCCGTGCGCGGACCGGGGGTGGATGAAGGCGACGAGCCGACCGCGGGCACCGGGGCGCGGCTCCGCGTCCACGAGTTTGAGGCCCTTTTCTCGGAGGCGACGCATCTCGGCCCGGATGTCCTGCACGGCGAACGCCAGATGGTGCAGACCTTCCCCGCTCCGGTCGACGAACCGCGCGATCACACCATCCGGCCGAAGGGATTCGAGGAGCTCGATCCGCACCGGGCCCTTCCCGAGGAAGGCCACGCGCACCCCCTGCGTCGGCACGTCCTCGACGGATTCCGCTTCGAAGCCTAGGTTCCGATAGTCCGCGAGGGCCGCATCGAGACTCCGGACGGCGACGCCGACGTGGTGGGCCGGGCCGATCATACGTCCTGCCTCGGCCGGTATGTGCCAAAGACGGACCGAAGCACGTCGCTGATCTCCCCGAGCGTCGCCTTGGCCCGCACGGCTTCCAGGATCGCGGGCATCGTGTTCGCGTCCCCGCGGGCGACCGCTTCGAGACGACCTAGGCTTCGCGCGACCGCTTTCCGGTCTCGGCTCTTCCGGAACCCGTCGAGGGCACGGGATCGCTCGGCGGCCAACTTCGGATTCGTCTTGGGCACGGGGATGGCCTCGCCCTCCTCCGTGTACGCGTTCACGCCGACGACGGTCCTCTCGCCGCGCTCGAGCTCCATCTGATATCGGTACGCGGAGTCTGCGACCTGGCCCTGCACCCAGCCCGAGTCGATCGCCTTCAGCATGCCACCGTGCCGATCCACCTGCCGGATCAGGGCGGCGGCCTCCGACTCGAGGCGGTCCGTGAGGGACTCGATCACGAACGATCCTCCCGCAGGATCGACCGTGTTCGCGACGCCGCTCTCGTGGGCGAGGATCTGCTGCGTCCGCAGGGCGAGGCGCACCGCCTTCTCCGACGGAAGGGAGAGGGCCTCGTCCATGCTGTTCGTGTGCAGGGACTGGGCGCCTCCGAGGACCGCGGCGAGGGCTTGCACCGCGACGCGGACCGCGTTGCTCTCCGGCTGCTGGGCGGTCAACGTGACGCCCGCGGTCTGCGCGTGGAACCGGAGGGCCATGGACTCAGGCCGCTTCGCGTGGAACCGGTCCCGCATCAATGAGGCCCAGAGACGGCGGGCCGCGCGGAACTTCGCGACCTCCTCCAGCAGGTCGATGTGGGCGTTGAGGAAGAACGAGATCTGCGGGGCGATCGCATCGACATCGAGGCCCCGCGCCACCGCCGCATCGAGATAGGCAATGCCATTCGCCAGGGTGAAGGCGATCTCCTGGACGGCCGTCGCGCCCGCCTCCCGGATGTGGTACCCGCTCACGCTGATCGCGTTCCAGCGCGGGACCTCCTTCGTGCAGAACTCGATCACGTCGAGGGCGAGTCGCATGGAGGGCGCGGGCGGATAGATGTACGTGGAGCGCGCGATGTACTCCTTCAGGATGTCGTTCTGGACCGTCCCGCGAAGGACCTTTCGAGAGATTCCGTGCGATTCTGCCACCGCGATGTGCAGCGCGAGGAGGATGGGGGCCGTCGCGTTGATCGTCATGCTCGTGCTCACGCGGTCGAGCGGGAGGCCCTCGAAGAGAACGCCCATATCCTCCAGGGTGGAGATCGCAACCCCGACGCGGCCGACCTCCCCGCGGGCGAGCGGTGCATCGCTGTCGTATCCCATCTGAGTCGGCAGGTCGAATGCGACGCTCAGGCCCTCGTTTCCCTGGGCAATGAGATACTTGAAGCGGCGGTTCGTTGCCTTCGCGGTGCCGAAACCCGCGTACTGCCGCATCGTCCAGAGGCGGCCCCGATACATCGTCGCGCGGATCCCCCGCGTGTACGGCGGCTCACCCGGCATACCGAGCTT
>VBMC01000035.1 GCA_005879015.1 Methanobacteriota archaeon | reverse complement strand
GCCTACGCCGACGTGGTGGGAGAAGTCCGATCGTTCCTGACCGAACGGATACGGATCCTCGAGGACGCGGGGGTGGCCTCCGAGGCAATCGCGGTGGACCCGGGCGTCGGCTTCGGGAAGACGCCGGATCACAGTCTGGCCCTCCTGCGCCACTTGGACCAAATCGCGGCCCTCGGCCACCCGGTCGTCGTCGGCGTGTCGAGGAAATCGTTCCTTGAGCGGCTTGGTGGCGGCGCGACAGGAGATCGGCTCTCAGGGAGCATCGCCGCGGCGGCCTTCGCAGTGACGAAAGGGGCCCACGTCGTTCGGGTCCATGATGTCCGCGAGACGGTTCGGGCGGTGCGCGTTGTCGACGGCATGCTTCGCGGTGAAAAGCTTTAACCGTCGAAGCGATTCGTACCGTAATGGTAACGCGGAAGGCCATCGCGTCAATCCTCTCGGACTACGGGGACATCGTGATCGCGACGGTCTGTTCCCATTCCTCCCTCCAGATCTTTCATGGCGCCCGCCAGGAGGGATTCCGGACCTTGGGGATTGCGATTGGGAAACAGCCGCGGTTCTACGACGCCTTCCCCCTGGCGAAGCCGGACGAATTCCTGATCGTCGATTCGTATGCGGACATCCTCGATCAGGCGGAGGACCTGGTCGCGAAGCAGGTCGTCACCGTGCCGCACGGTTCCTTCGTCGAGTACATGGGCTCCGAGGTGTTCGCGAAGCTCCCCATTCCCACGTTCGGGAACCGCGAAGTCCTGAAGTGGGAGTCGGACCGGGAGAAGCAGAGGGAGTGGCTCACGTCCGCCGGCGTCCCGATGCCGATGAAGATCGAGCGACCGCAAGACATTGACCGCCCCGTGTTCGTGAAGTACTACGGGGCGAAGGGCGGCCGCGGCTCGTTCATCGCGAAGAACCACGAGGATTTCAAGGAGTCGATCCAGCCTGGGATGAAGTACGCCATCCAGGAATACGTGGTCGGCACGCGGTATTACATGCATTACTTCTACTCGCCTCTGGCCTCGTCGGGCTATGCACTCTCTCGAGGCTCGCTCGAGATGCTCGGAGTGGACCGGCGAGACGAAGCGAATATCGATGAGATGTACAAGCTCGGTGCCCAGGAGGCCCTCCGAAAGATGGGACTCCTTCCGACCTTCGTCGTCACGGGCAACATGCCGGTCGTCCTGCGCGAATCCCTCTTGCCGAAGGCGTTTGAGATGGGAGAGCAGGTCGTCGAGCGATCGATGGAACTGTTCGGGGGCATGATCGGGCCATTCTGCCTCGAGACGATCGTGACCGACAAGCTTGAGTTCAAGGTGTTCGAGATCTCCACGCGGATCGTCGCGGGGACGAACCTGTTCATCGCCGGTTCGCCGTACTCCGACCTCACAGAGCCCGGCATGTCGACCGGTCGAAGGATTGCGCGGGAAATCCGGATCGGACAGAAGCAGGGTCGTCTGGCCGACATCCTGAGCTGAGGGACTCCTTCGGACACGGAATCATCCAGGAAAAATACAGGGAAACGCTTTTAAGGGCCGGGTAGGAATGCGAGGCGCACGATGGCGGATCCCCTGACGGACCCGGTCGTCATCACCGTGGTCCTCGCCGGGGTCGCGCTCGCCATCGCGGTGGCGTACTTCGAAATGAAGTTCATTCACAAAAAGATGAAGAATCGGCGCGTCCGGGCCGCGAAGCAGGATTCGAACCTGCCGGACGAAGCCCACAACGCCATCGTCACGGCGAAGGCGATCGCGGCGACCCTGGAACGTCAGGGAGTCCGCAGCCACGAAGTGACCTCCTGGATTCGGGAAGCCGAAATGGCCTATCAGCGTGGCAACTACCGGGTGACGAACGATCTCATCGGGAAGGCGAAAGAACGTCTTCTCGCCTTGAAATCGGTCCAGGCGTCGAAGGGCGACATCGCCAAGCTGGAGCAGCTCTCGGCGGTCGGCGGAAGCGAGGAGGTCACGACGAAGGAGATCCTGACGAAAGAGGTCCCGCCGAACTTCCCGCAATCGAAGTTCTCGATGCAGGTCGCGGGTAGCGCCATCGAGCAGGCACGGGCTTCCGGTCGTGACGTCGTGCAGGCGACCGAATTGCTTGAGGCCGCGAAGGGTCGGTTCGATGCGAAGGACTACGATGGCGCGCTCACGATGGCCCGTCTCTCCGCACGATCGGCGGAGGGCAAGAAGGTGGAGATGCCCGCGGCGCCCTCGAAGCGTGCCCCCACGACCGTGATCGTTTCAGATCGCGCATGTCCCTCGTGCGGTGCCCCGCTCCGGGCAGACGACGCCTTCTGTCGCAAGTGCGGGACCCGTCTCGTCCCGTCCTCGTGCGCGGCGTGCGGTGCGAGTCTCCTCGCGGACGATTCGTTCTGTCCGAAGTGTGGCAGGCCTGTTTCTCAATGAGATTCTTGGCCTGCGAATAAACCTTAATTACCGAGGCTCACCATCCCTCGCATGATGACGATGGGGAGCGACATGGAACAGGCCCTCACCGCCCTGTACGGCGAAGATCAGGTCGCCGCCGTCATCACGCTGAAAGTGGACACGAAGGAAGCGGATCGGATCGCCACGGAGATTGCGAAATTCGACGTAGTCTACGACGTGTACCTCGTGACGGGGGACACCGACATCGTCGCGAAGGCACGGTTCAAGAACTACAAAGGGCTAAAGGACTTCGTGCTTTCGAGCTTGGCGCCGATCTCGGGGATCAAGGACACGAAGACTTTGATGGTGGTCACCACCTACAAAGAAGGCGGACAATCGAGGGCGCAAAGTTGAGGGCAACGCGGCACACCGGGAGATGGTCAGATGGACACCGAAGCGAGGCTGAAGCAAGTCATGGACGTCCTCGACCAGATCGCGGAAGACACGTCCGTCCCTAGGAACATCCGCCGCGGCGCTGCCGAAGCAAAGGCCCGACTTGCGAAGAAGGGCGAGGCGCTCGACCTCCGGGTGACGAGCGCGATCATGATCATGGACGACCTGGCGAACGATCCGAACATCCCGCTGCATGGCCGGACCCTCATCTGGAACGTCATCTCCCAGCTCGAGACCGTCAAGTAGCCATGGCGGAGAGTGCGCCGGGCGGGAATCGAACCCGCATCGAAGGCTTGGGAAGCCTTCGTCCTGCCACTAGACTACCGGCGCTCGCGGCCGCCGAAGCCGGTCACGCGCTATCAAGGTTGTCGCCCTCGCGGCGCGAATCGAGGATCATTTCGTTCCAGACTGAATGCGGAGAGCCGTCTCCTGTCCAGGGACGCCTGAGGCCGAACGTTCTCGCTCCCGTTCAATTCGGACCCCGAACTTCCGACATCCGCGGGTCACGAACACGATATAGTGGCCGAACATTCCAAAGATGAAGATCGACCCGAAGAGCCGCGCGCCCATCCGTCGCGTCGACTTGAGCGAGTCGGCATTGTCGAACTCCACGTAGGAGATCATGCCGCGGAATCCTCGGTTCATGAACGCTTGTAGGGCCAACGTCTTGCCGATCGCGTGCAGCCGTTGCCCCCGGTAACGGTTCCGCGTGAACCCCTTGTACATGTAGATGTAGTGCCCGTCGATCCGGAGGAACAGGTCCGGTGGACGGATGCGCGTAGGTTTGGTCGAGTACCAGCTATAGGCCGCGAGGGTTTGTCCGTCGAGAATCCCGAAGCATTCGTCGCCCTTCGCGAGGGCCTCCGCGACGAAGTCTTCGGTCATGTCGCATTCCGGATCCTTCCCGAAATTATGGATCTCCGCGGGCGATAGGAACCGCGCGACGTACTGCGGCGGACGCTCGATGAACGCCGGATTCACGAAGCCGGCGCAGAAGCACTGCAGGAGCTTCGCGCGCACGCGCCTTCGAATGCGCCTCAACGGCTTAGTGGCCCAACCCGGAACTCGTTTCCGGGCGCGAGCATAGACCTCAGCGGCCTTCGCGATTTCGCCCCCGTGGGATGAGATAACACGCCGCCCAGATAATTGTACCGCGCGGTCAGGCCGCTCCCGCCTTGACCCCAACCCGATCGACGGTCATCAGGAGGTCCACCTCGTGGCGCAGGCGGGACGCGACATCTGCCATCTCGAGCAGCTCTTGTCGGATCTCGTTCGTCGCGGGCAGGTTCGCGGCCACATGGTACGAAAGGGCTCGAGGATTGCGGAGATTCCAGGTCTCGTCAATGAGAACATGTCCTCGAGCTTCGAGCGATGGGACGGCACCCTCGACACGCTGGCGCAAGGCATCCGCGAGGGCGTCTGCATCCGGGCCGACCGCGTCGTCGAGGAACTCGACCTCGGCGCGGAGGTAGGGGCGAGATGCGTCGATCGCGACGATCCGGAAGCGCCGACGCCCCTCCGCCACGATGTCGTAACGTCCATCCTTGGATCGCTCCGAAGCGATGATGGCCGCTTCCGTGCCGATCTTTCGGGGGACCGCCTCGCCTCCGATCTCCTCGCCCTCCAGGATCAACACGACGCCGAACGGTTCGTCGTGTGCGAGGCAGCGACCGATCATTTCGCGGTATCGCGGTTCGAAAATCTGGAGTGCGAGCGTCGCCTCCGGAAACAGGACGGAATGCAGCGGGAACAGAGGGAGCCGCACGCGGGCCCCGCAATTCCGCGGGAGGGGATAAGCCTTCGTCACTTCGGGTGAATGTCCAGGGCCACGACCCAGACCGTGCGGCATCCGGGACAGTGGACCTCGCGGTTCGTCGAGTCGCCCTCGTCCGCGAGCTTGAACGTGAAGAAGAGGGGATTGTTGCACCGCGGGCAACTGAAATTGAGTCCTCCGACCGTCATCGGTTCCCTCGATGAGCCGGGCCATCTTAAGGCTGCGTGC
>VBMC01000034.1 GCA_005879015.1 Methanobacteriota archaeon | reverse complement strand
CCTCCGTCCTCCGACGTTCCATGGGATCTTTGAAGGAGGCGAGCACCGCGCGGGTTGCCTCCGTGAGCTCGTCGTGATTCGAAGCGAGGATCCGTTTGTACAGCTTGCGGTATTTGAGGCGCAGGGCGATCTCCTTCTGGAACGGACCCTGGCGCACGAGCCAATTCAGGAGCTCGTGGTCCACCATCTTCTGGATGTCCGCGATCGGGGCCTCCGATCGTTCGACCGCGCGGGCGAGCATCTGTTCCGCGATCCTCACGGTCTTGTGGAAGTAGACCGAGGAGTACATCAGGCCTCGTGCGACGAGCATTCCCTCCAGGGCGGGGAGGCCCTTCCGATCGAGGGCCAGTTCTCCGCGGTGGATGCGGAGGGTCTGGAGGAGACGCGAGAAATCGATCGTCCCGTGAGAGGCCCCCGTGTAATGCGCGTCCCGCATCAGGTAGTCGATCTGGTCTGCGTCCATCGGACTATGGATGATCTGAGCCAGGTATCGCGGCGGCTCCTTGCGATTGCTCGGCACGATCCACTTCGCGCCCTTTTCGGACGGTCCGCGGATGAGGGCCGCAACCGCTTCCGGGTCCACTCGGTGCCGCTCGAGGACCCCGTGGATGCGCACGACCTCCGGGAACGCCCCGCGGTCCTCCGGCGAGACGTTGTCGTCCTCGCCCGTGATGATCCGCTGCGTCAGATGCATATGGTCCACCGCGAGCTCGCGGCTCAGCACATGTTCGAGGGTGTGCGAGAACGGCCCGTGACCGACGTCGTGGAGAAGGCCCGCGGCTTGGACCAGTTTTCGTTCATCGGGGGAGAGGTCGAGGGCCTTCGCCATCTCGCTGGCGACATGCCCCACACCGAGGCAATGCTCGACCCGGGAGTGGTTCGCGCCCGGAAAGACGAGGTACGTCAGCCCGAGTTGCCGGATCGAGTTGAGCCGCTGCAACTCCAGGGTTTCGAGCAGGTCGAGGGTGAGCGGCTCCAGACGGATCGTTCCGTGAACCGTATCCGTGACGGTCTTCAGGTCCGCCATCCCCCACCGACCGCGGGGAGCCAATAAAAAGATTCGTTCGAACCGTTTCGCGAATCGTCAGCCGAATCGTGGGTCGATTTCGTGGCATCGTTCAAGCCGCGGTCTTCGACAACAGGTGGTAGTCGAGGCCGGAGAGCATGGGGTTGAAGTAGTAACCCCGCACCCAGGTGCGCTCCACATGGAAACTCCTCGATTGGTAGACCCACAGGTAGGGCACATCGTCCACGACCGCGCGCGTGGACAGATCCTGATACATCCGGTCGCGCCTCGTCTGGTTCAGCTCGGCGGCCGCGGCATCGATTAAGCGGTCCAAGGTCCCGTTGCTGTATCCCACTCGACCGGAGAAGAGTCCGCCCGTGCGCAGGAACGGGACTACGTAGTCGTCGGGATCGGCATAGTCGGCACGCCAGCCCAAGAAGAAAATGGGGAATCCCTTCGCCCGGAGCGTCGCCAGATACGCGGGCCAATCGAGGGCCCGGACTCCGACGGTAATCGGCCCGGCTCCTTCCTGATCGTGCAGCGCCTCGAGGCCTTGTCTCAGGACGAGACATCCTTGTCGGCGCTCCGTATTCCCCGCGTTGTAATACAGAGTGATGTTGAATCCCGTGGTCCAATAGGGAGTCTGCCGGAGTTCCGCCGCCGCCCGGGTCAGGTTGTACGTGAACAAGGGCGTGCTCATGTTGTATCCGGGAATCCCCTTCGCGATCGGGCCGCGGAGTTGGATGCCGCTCTTGAACGTCACGTTGTCCATGAAACCGTCGTAGTCGAAAGCATCGCTAAACGCCCTCCGAACATGAATGTCCGAGAAAAAGGTCGCCGGGACTTCGAGGCGGTCGGGCACCACGGAGCCGTTGATCGCCTGGTTGTAGCCGAACACGGTCACATCGAATGAAGGTCGGTCTTTCACGATCCTGAGGGAGGTGTACCGGGGGGTTCCATCGGGATTCATCACGTCGAATTGGTGGTCCCGGTTGATCGCCGCGGCGTCCGCGTCCCCGGAGAGCAGCATGAACTCGCGGGTGACGACGTCGTTCGCCTTCTCGATGCGGACTTCCTCCAAAGGGGCCAACGTCCCCCAATACTGGTCGAAGCGGTCCAGGACAACTGCCTGGTTCGGCACCCAAGTGCTCAGTTCGAAGGGGCCGGTGCCGCAATCGCGATGGCGATCCAAAATGTCGTTGCGGATTCCCCAGTAATCCCAGGGTCCGGCGCACGCCCTCTCAACGACGGACCCGACGGTGAAGGCGATCGACTGTAGGAACGCGGGGTATGGGCGCGTCAAATGGATTCGAACTTGGTTCGTCCCGATCTTCTCGACCGTCGAGTTGCTCACGGACCAGGCGACGGTGCGATTCATCGGTTTCATCGACCACGCGGCCCCTTGAGCCGCCGTCTCGAGGACCCTCTGAATGTTCCATGGGATGTCCGTCCGAGACGGAAAGGCCGTATCCGCGTAGTCGGCCAAGGTACACGACCGATTCGCTTGCGGTCCGCAACCTACCATGTAATTCGCGACGTGATTCGTGAGAACCTGTTCCAGAATCCAGGAAGGTCCATTGGGATCGTGCATGGCGAGGACCCGTCTAATCGAATACACGACGTCGTCGGCGTCCATCATCGCGCCGCTGTGAAACTTCACGCTCGGTCGGATGGTGAACGTGTAGTTCCTCCCGTCCGCCGATATCCCGCCATTCGCCACCGTCGGCACCTCGGTCGCGAGACGAGGCAGGAGGACCGTGATGTTCTCGACGCCGGGCTGGTACCAGACGAGCGTCTCGTACACGTTTTGCAGAATCTCGACGCCCGCAGTCTCGATATCGGCCGCGGGATCAAGGGAGTTCGGCTCGCCGAAGGACACGGTGGTAAAGACGCCTGGATGGTTCAACTGCAGGGGCGGCGCCGTCGGTATCACTCGGATCGTATATCCCGCCGACGCCGTCTTTGTCCCGTAGACGGTCGGCAGGGTCAGCGTGAGCCGAACGAAGAAGTTCCCTGCGGATGTGAATGTATGGCTCGTGACCCCCACCGACTCCGAATTGCCCCCCGTGTCTCGGGTGCCGTCCCCCCAGACATACGTGAAAGTCGTGAAGAGAGAGGAATCGTCTGCCGCCGGGACGACGACCGCGGCGCCTCCCGCGGATTGATTCGACCGATTGTTCCAGGCCCATGTATAGGCCCAGGAAGCGTTCCCGCTGAACCGAACAGAAGCCCCCACGGCCACCATGGTCTGATCCGCGGTGAGAGTCGCCGAACCAGGACCGAGGATGCAGTCGCCAGAACAGACGCCGGACACGGGCGCCGGCGGTGACGCGATTTCCGAAGGGGGAAGCCGGACGTGGATGAACAACGACTTCGCGTCGTTCGTCACTTCGCCACCTTTGCTATCAGTGACGGTCAGCGCGCCCACGTACGAGCCGGGTACTGGATACCGGTGGGACGCGAGAGCGCCGGTGGCCGTGGAATTGTCGCCGAAGTTCCAGCTGTAGGTCAACGTGTCTCCATCGGCATCCCTGGCCTGTGCCGTGAAGTTCAACGACTGACCCGTATCCGCAAATTCCGAGCTCACGTTCGCGTGGTCGATTGTCGGAGCTTGATTCGGAGATCGAGAGACGAATACGAGAGCCGAGGTAATCGCGACGACGACGACCCCGATCGCCGCCAGCTTTCGCCATGGGCTCTCCACCGAGGGCGGACGAATGGATGGGACGCTCGGGGGCGAGCCCTCTGTCTTTGGTTCAGATTCCAATCGCATTCCTCCCCGCGAGCGAATGGCAAAGCGACCCAACGGCAGGTCATGCTTAATACGTTTTGAAACAAAGTTCAAACTGGGACCTGGGAGCGGACGCGAGTCGCGCCTGTGGAATCCCTGGCCCAGGTTCGATCAAACGACGGAATTCCCTGCACGAGCCGCGCGGACGTGTAGACATAGTGCTCCAAAACTTCAATACGGTTTCCCTGAATGCGCAGACCGGCGCCGGGGTGACAGAGCGGCTAATGTGACCGACTGCAGATCGGTTTCCTGGGGGTTCGACTCCCTCCCCCGGCACGTCCCGATTGTCTCTCGCCAGGGGCAAGTCGGGTATTCCGACGGGTGAGTGGCATCGAGGCGCACACGTTCTTATAACGTCAGACCTTTGATGTGCCTCGGGGCGGCCATGCGGTACTATGCGAGCATTTTGGAGACCATCGGAAACACGCCCCTCGTCCAGCTACCGAAGATCATGGACGGTGTGAAGGGTCTCGTCCTCGCGAAGCTCGAGATGATGAATCCCGGAGGGAGCGTGAAGGACCGCATCGGCGAGAAGATGATCGAGGACGCGGAGGCGAAGGGGACCCTGAGGCCCGGTGGAACGATCATCGAGCCGACGAGCGGAAACACCGGGCTGGGCCTTGCCATGGTCGCGGCGATCAAGGGGTACCGGGCGGTGTTCACGATGCCGGACAAGATGAGCCGAGAGAAAATCGATCTCCTGAAGGCCCTGGGAGCTCGCGTCGTCGTGACGCCGACGGCCGTGCCGCCGGACCATCCGGAGTCCTACTACCGGGTCGCGGAACGCATTCATCGCGAGACCCCGAACTCGATCCTGCCGAATCAGTATGCCAACCAGGCGAATCCGCGAGCCCATTATGAGACGACCGGACCGGAGATCTGGCGGGACACGGATGGCAAGGTCACCCACTTCGTGTGCGGGATGGGCACCGGCGGGACCATCAGCGGCGTGGGAAGCTACCTGAAGGAGAAGAACCCGAAGGTCCGAATCATCGGCGTGG
>VBMC01000033.1 GCA_005879015.1 Methanobacteriota archaeon | reverse complement strand
AACCGTTCATGTGGCTCGCGTTCTTCGGGAGCAGCTTCAGCGGCGCCTCTCCGGCCCTCGTCCAGACGATCTTCCACACGAACAGCTACATCGCGTTCCTTCTTCCCGGGGTCCTGGCGACCTCGATGTTGACCGTGGGCATGTTCGGATCCATGAGCACGATCCAGGACAAGCGCTTCGGATTCATGAAGCGGATCCTGCTGACGCCGACGACGAAATCCACCGTGTACCTGTCGAAGGTCCTCGGATCGACGAGCCGCGGGCTCATTCAGATTCCTGTGATGATCCTGGCCGCCGCGCTGTTCGGCGTGAGCTTCCAGGGAGATCCAATCATGTGGGCCGGGTGGGTCCTCGGGATCTTCTTCCTCGGCCTCGGGATGTCGTCCTTCTTTCTGGCCGTGACGGCCTCAAGCACGGACTGGCAGACGCCCGGCGTCATCTCGAACTTCATCACGATGCCTCTCATGTTCGCGAGCGGCGCCCTCCTCCCGCTGGCCAATTTCCCCTCGTGGATGCAGGCGATCGCGAGCGTGAACCCGGTCTCGTTCTCGGCGCTCCTGGGCCGGGGGATCGTCGTCTTCGGCACGGTCGATTGGTCGTATCTGGGATACCTCACCCTGTTCGCGGTCGGGATGCTCGTCGTGGGAACCGCTGTGGCGAGTCGCTACCTGAAGGCCGAGTAAGGAACGGGTCCCTGCGTAACCCGACCTCATCGCCCGCTCCGCGGCTGTTCCCGTGCGCGGCGCTCCTCCATCACTTCATGCGCTCTCGGACCAAGCGATGGACGAACTCGGTCCCGACGTGGAACTCTCGATTCAGGGAGAGCTGGACGGAAGATACCTTAGGGAGCGTTTCGAGGACATGGGTCTTCGTCGTCAATTCGCCGATGCTATCCGCCCGGCAGAAGAGGTACTTCATCGGCGGATCTTGGGTCTCATGGACCAGCACGGCATCCCCGATGGCGCGTCGCAATTCGGCGAAGGATGCGATGCCCGCGACCACCAGATGGTACACGATCTCGCCGGAGTCCGCGAGGAACCCGAGTCGTGGCACGACGTAGATCGCTTCGTCTCGCCGGAGACGCGTAACGTGATTCCTCACGGTCTTCGGACTCAGTCCCGTCTTCATAGAGAGATCGGCGACGGGCGCTCGCGGGTCGTCGATCAACGCCTCCAGGACCCGCCAATCAAGTCCTGACAATTCGCGTTTCAATTCCACTCGGGAGACACCGTGCCAGACCGGAGGGCGACCGAGGAACTGCTCGAGGGTGATGAGCGCCTTCTCCACATCGTGGGGCCAGACCTCCACGGTCACGGCCCCGTCGACCTTCCACGCTACCCAGGCGACGTCGGGTCCGCCCAGCGCTCGAACGGCCTCCTCTCGGTTCCACTCCCCGCCGAAGGAGACGAGCAGGTCCTCGCGCCCGAAGACGGCGGGGTTGATCGACACCCAATATCCGTGCAGGATCCCCCGCTCTTCGAGGCGGTGAAGTCGCTCGCGGACCGCGGGAGCGGAGAGGGACACCTTCCGGCCGAGAGCTTGGTAACTCTGCCGCGCGTTTTCATCGAGCGCGACGAGAAGCCGAAAGTCCTTGGCGTCCACACGCCGCGGATGACGCGCGGGCTCTAAAACTCCCCGAATCGAAAGTCAAAGATAACATAGTCCCAAATCCTCGGCGATCCGTCACATGGTCAGAAACGGAGGCAAGACATGAACATCGTCGTAATCGGGTCAACAGGTCGCACGGGTCGCCTCGTACTCGAAGAAGGCATCCGGCGTCGACATGCGATGACTGCGTTCACGCGTCGTCCCGACGCACTGGCCGATATCGCGGGACTGGGGATGGTAGTCCACGGAGACGGTCGAAACCTCGAGGACATCCGACGTGCGGTCCGCGGGCAAGACGCAGTGATCTCGATTGTGGCCCCGGAAGGCCGCGGACCAACGACCGTCGTCAGCGACGTGGCACGTGCCGAGCTCACGGCCATGGGGGAAGCGGGCGTGCGGCGCATCGTCACCGTGAGCGTTTCCGCCATCGAAGGGCGCCGCCCGTGGATCTTGATCAACTTGGTCCGCTGGATCCTTCGGAAGCCATACGCCGACTTCGCCCGGATGGAACGACTGGTCGCCTCCAGCGGCCTCGATTGGACCATCGTCCGTCCTCCCTACCTCTCGAACGGACGGACGACAGGCCGCGTCCGAAGTCAGGCGGGCCGGAAGGACCTCGCGCACGGTCCGTACCATATCTCTCGCGGGGATCTCGCGGCCACGCTTCTCAATCTGGCCGAGGATTCGCAGCATCTCGGAGAGGTGCTCCTGGTGAGCGAAGCGAAAGAGAGCGGCGTACTCGCGAACCGATAGCAAAGGTCCTCACGGCGCTCGCTGTGGCGCATCGGTGGGGCCCAAGGCTTTCGTCCAGTATACCGGGCCCAGCGCGAAGGCCGCGGCCTCGTCGAGACTCATCTTCTTCTCCGCTTCCCATGCCGCTTCATGGTTCGCGGCGCGTGAATTGCTGGATCCTCCGCAGAGGATACGCCAAGAATCTCCCGCCCTGCGAATACGCCCGCCGAGAGATTGCCTCGGCCGACCAGAAAGCGGCCTTGAGATCTTGCAGCTCGTGTCGTGGCGAAAAGAAGACGTAGACGGGGACGCCAACAGCCAGAAGGATGAGAGAGATCCCAATGAGCAAGGGATTGACGAGGCCCATAAGGACGAGAGAGAAGAATGCGCCGACCACAGGGATGAGGCGTTTCCCCCTGAGTCCACGGGAAACTTTAGGATGCTTCCGTTCCAGGAGAATCGTCGAGATGCAGGTCATGAAATACACGAACGCGAGGAGGAACACGGCCGAGCTGATGAGATCCGTGAGGCCACCGAGCAAACTCGCGACGTAGGCGGTGAGGCAGAGGACGATCAATCCGAGATACGGCGTCTTGAACCTGGAGTGGGACCGACTGAAGGTTTCCGGCAAAAGTCCGTCAATGGACATCGCATAGGCCAGCCGCGAGGTCCCGACCGTCCCGGATTCGTCGGCCCCGGTGATCGAAAGCAGAGCGCCCAGACCGACGACGATCACGACGGCGTTCGTCAGGAGGATCGGGGCACTGAACATCGCGTGCGCAGCGTCGATCAACGGACTGGTGGAGACGCCGAGGGCCCCTCCACCCACCGCTCCCATGACGACGAAGTTCGTGAAGAGATAGAACGCGATCACGATGAGCATGCCGATGACGATGGCCCGCGGGATCGTCTTCCCAGGCCGATCGATTTCATCGGTCGGGAGGGTCGAGAGCTCGAACCCGGCGTACGCCCAGAAGATCAGGACGAGTGCGCGCCCGAACGCGGACAGATCGCCTGTGACGAACGGAGAGAGGTTCGATGCAAACGTTCCCGGTTGCAGGCCCAGAAATGCGATTCCTCCGACCACGATGAGGAGCAACGGCGTGAGCTTCGCGATTGTCAAGGCGTCGTTCACGCGACCGGCCGTCTTGACACCGACCAGGTTCGTGGAGAGGATGATCGCGATGAACACCCCCTTCAACAGAGCCTTGCCGAGTTCGTCGATGCCGGGAACGAGGGACAGGAAGTACTGGGTGAAGGCCACCGGCCGCCGACCTTCGGCAGCATCATGACGCAATAGGCAAAACAGAGGGCGATCGTCATGGCCATCGCACCCGCGAGGACCCAGACGACGAGGGAGGCCGGACCGACGAGCCTCGCCCCGATCGCGGTCGCGACGTACACATCGGCGCCGATGATCGATCCGACGACGAGGCTCGTCACATCGAACGTGCTCAGTTTGGTTGCCGGATCCCGGACATGCCCCCGGTCTTTGTGTCTCACGGGCCGGCAAGTCCGCTCGAAGCTTAAGACACGCCGCGAATCGGATCCTGCATCCGACGACGAAGCGTGTTCCGATCGTACGTCGGTTCAGCGGCGCGGAGGGCCACGACGCGGCCGTCGACCTTGGGCCTGGGGGCGCCAGGATCGTTGTGGGCGACCGCCCTCACGCCCGCGGGTCTTCGGAGGCGGTGCCGCGTTGTAGTCGAAGTCGGGCAACGTCACGCGGGGGATCGTCTTGCCAAGGGTCCGTTCGATCGCCCGAAGGTCCCCTTCGTCCTCGTGCGTCACGAATGTGATCGCCTCGCCTTCGGCCTCCATGCGGGCCGTCCGCCCGACTCGATGGACGTAATCCGTGGGGATGGTCGGCACGTCGTAGTTGATCACGTGGGAGATCCCTTCGACGTCGATCCCTCGGGCCGCGACGTCCGTCGCGATCAGGACCTGGTGGCGCCCGCTTCGGAAGCCCGCGAGCGCGGTCTCCCGCTGACTCTGACTCCGATCTCCGTGGATCCGAGCGACGTCGAAGCCCGCCTGCCCCACCTGGCGGGCAACGCGATCGGCCCGTCGTTTCGTGCGGACGAAGACAAGGACGGACATCATGTCCTCTCGGCCCAGGAGGCGGACGAGGAGCGACGTCTTGAGGTGCTGCGGGACCGGATAGACCTCGTGGCGGATCGTTGACGGAGGCCGATGCGGAGGCGAGACGGAGATGCGGACGGGATTGCGCATGATCGTCCGGGAAAGAGACTCGATTTCCGGGGCCATCGTCGCGGAGAAAAGGAGGGTCTGCCGCTCTCGCGGGAGGGCGTCGACGATCCTCCGGACATCCGGGAGGAAGCCCATGTCGAGCATGCGGTCCGCTTCATCGAGGACGAGGACCTGAAGGCCGCGGAAGTCCACGTTCCGACGGGACATGTGGTCCAGGAGCCTCCCGGGTGTCGCGACCACGACGTCGACACCGGAGCGGAGGGCGTGCTCTTGCGCAGCCATGCCGACCCCACCGTAGACCGCGTGGCCGCGGATCTTCGTGCCCTTCGCGAGACCGCGGAGGGCGACCTCGATCTGGGCCGCGAGTTCGCGGGTCGGCGAGAGGACGAGGGCCCGAGTGTGGCCCGGAGACTGCTTCAGGAGGCGATGGAGGATGGGCAGCAGGAAGGCGGCAGTTTTCCCGGAGCCGGTCTGCGCGGTCCCGATCACGTCGCGACCCGACAGGATGGCGGGAATCGCCTCCTTCTGGATCGGCGTCGGCGCCTCGTACCCGAGGCCGTAGACAGCTCGGAGAAGGACCGGATCGAGACCCAGATGATCGAACGGATTCTTCGTGTGCGTCGCTTGCATCGCGAGTCCTACGGGTTCATCGGCTTAAGGATTCGGGTGGAAACGGAGGGAATTCCTCCCATCCTCCGCCCTCGGGAATGCTTAAACCAGCGGCTCCCCATGCAGAGCCTCGAGGGACGCTATGCTCTACATGACAAGTTTCAGCACGAAAGAAGGCCGGCTTAGGGAATTTCAGGACTGGGTAAAGAAGAACGAGGACGTCATCAAGAAGTCGGCGCCTCGCGGTTGGACGTATCGAGGCACCTACGGCTATGTCCTCGGATTCGGTCGGTTCGCCGGCGCGCAGATGTGGGAGTGCAACCGGTACGGCGACTTCGACGCGTGGCGGGAACACAACGATCCCGCGTGGGTTCGGATCGCGGAGGAGTTCCAGGAGTTCATGACCGAGGACGTGGGAGAGTCCGTCCTGCTCCGCGAAATGAGTGACGTCCGGGTTTTCGAAACGAAGAAGCCCAAGAAGTAGTCCGTCGAGAAGCCCCTCGCAGGCCGCTCTCTCGGTCCCGGGGGACGTTTAAGATTGGAATCTCTTTCCGTGCCGGCGAATCGGGATGGAGCGAGAGGGGCACCGCCGGGTCGGGATGGCACCAGGCCGCCTCCTGACGCTGGCGGATGGCATCTTCGCGATCGCCATGACGCTTCTGGTATTGGACCTTCGGCTACCCGAGACGCCGGGCGTAGACCTCGCGACCCGCCTCGGGTCTCTCATCCCACGCTTCGGGACGTTCGTAGTCAGCTTCGTCGTCCTCGGCGTCTTCTGGTTCGCGCACCATCAGACCTTTCACTTCGTCGTCCGCGTGAACCGGACCCTGGTCTGGTTGAGCGTCCTGTTCTTCATGGGCGTTGCCCTGATCCCGTTCGTCGCATCCGTCCTCGGCGCGAACTACAACGATCCCATCGCCCTGACGCTCTACGGCGGCGTCATCGGACTGTTGACCGTGCTCGGCTACGTCGTCTGGTGGTATCTGACAGGGGAGCGCGGGCTCGTCGTCGGCGGGCTCGATCCCGATCTGGTCCGCAAGGTCAGTCAATGGATCGCGGTCGGACCATCGATCGCCCTCGTGGCCATCGTGCTTGCATTCGTGAATCCGCTGATCTCCTTGCTCATCTACCTCGTGCTCCCGGTTCTGTTCATCGCCTTCAATCCGGTCGATAGTTACTTCGAGCGGCTCCGTGAAGGAGAGGCTTGACCGCACCCGCCCGCGAGTGCATCGAAACGGGATCGGACCGACCTCAACGGCTGGCTGTCCAGAGTACGGCGCCCAACCCAACAGCCTCGAGGAGTCCGACGAGGAGAAGGAAAGGTGCTAGGGCATCGGGGACGAGATCCATCATCGTTCCGTAGGAGTAGACCACGAGCCCATTTTCTAGGAGGAACGCAAGGGCGAAGAGGATCAGGCCCACGCTGAAGGGTGCCTTCATCTTCGTGTAGATGCGACCGTACAAGGCGAGGAGGACGCCCGCAAGGACGATGTTCGTCGCGCCGAGGACCGTTGCCCCGAGCATCGTCAGGCTAGCCATCTGCCGGCCTCCGGTCTTTCTTCCATGCAGTCGTCTCAGGCCTTGCGTTCGTTGGAATCACCTCGTCGCCATTGAACCTTCGTCAAGATCTCTTCCAGGTCTGCATAATTCGATTCGAGGAGGGTCGACAGAAAGTAGGGAGCTGCGTAGGCGTCTCCCGCCGGTCGGACGATCAGGCCGTTCTTCCGGAGAAGATCGAGATGATGACGGATCGTGCGGTAGTCGAGGCCGAAGGACTCGCTGAGCTGGTGTGCGTTCGACGGTCGGGCCCGCAAGGCCTGGAGGATCCGGGCGCGGTTCTCCCCTCCTCGGGTGCCCGCGATCAGGTACCAGAGGAGCTGTTTGAGGGCCGTACCCATCGGATCGAGGGCAAGCGAATGGCGGACATGAACGTGGCGCAGGAAGGGAAAAGAGAAAGGGGCCCGCCCCTGCGGAGGCGCGGGCCTGAGCGACGTGGCTCGAGCGGACGATGTCCACCGCCTTGGAGCCCTCAGATCGCTGCGAGACCGACGTCGGACGGAGCAAGACCACCCACCATCGTCACCTGCGTGAGGCTTCCGTCCTCGGAGACCGCGTAGCCCGTAATCGCGTTGGCGCGGGACGCGAGGACGTAGAAGAAGTGGGTGTTGCCGTTCATCGCGAGGTCCGTTGGTCCGAGACCGGGAGACGCGGCGTTGGCTTCGAGGAGCATGAGGCTCCCGTCCTTGCCGATCGCATAGCTCGAGATGTCGTTGAACGGATCGTGAGCGTTGCTCGTGTACGCGAACCGGCCGTTCTTCGTGATCACCACCCAGCAGGCTGC
>VBMC01000138.1 GCA_005879015.1 Methanobacteriota archaeon | reverse complement strand
GGGCCCCGTGTCGACGTGGTGTCGTGGCTAAAGGATCACATGACAGAGGGCGTGCGTCTCGCGGATCGTACGCTCGAGTTTCTTTGTCTCGCGGTGCAAGGCCCGCGGGCGCCGGAGCTCCTACAGCGGTTCACGTCCGTGGACCTCTCCCGCATGAAGCCCTTTTCCGGTGCGGTCCTCGACTTCGTGCCCCCGGCGCCCTGGGGGGCCGCGCCGCGGGCGGTTCCACCGGAAATCGAGGGGCGGGCTATACGGGCGAGCCAGGGTTCGAGCTCTTTCCTAGCGCGGTCGAGGGCCTGGGCGTCTGGCAGGCGATCCTGAAATCCGGGGAGGACCTCGGCATCCGGCCGATCGGCCTCGGCGCGCGGGACACGCTCCGGCTGGAAAAAGGATACCTGCTCTCGGGCCAAGATTTCGACGGGCATCAGACCCCGCCTGAGGTGAACAGCGGATGGCTCGTGAAGTGGAATCACGACTTTATCGGACGGGACGTGCTGGAACGGCAGCGATCGCGGGACGACTATCGGAGGCTTGTCGGCATCCGCATGGAGGATCGAGGGATCCCGCGACACGGGCATCTCATCCTCCTGCGGGGAGCCGACGTCGGGCAGGTGACGAGTGGTACGATGTCTCCCTCCCTTCGAGTGGGGATCGCGCTCGCTTCCGTGAACAAGGCGGCCTCCGCCATCGAGACTACGTTGGATGTCGACATCCGAGGGACCTTGCATCCGGCGCGCGTCGTGAAGCTCCCCTTCCTGTGAGGCCCTGTTCCCTCCATGGGAGTAGGTTCACCCATCTCCCTCCGCACCTTGATATGGAACGTGGCGGTATGGTAACAAACGTGGTAACAGGCGCGCGGACTGCTGGTAACATACGTGGTTCAAAAAGGACTATACCGCGGCCACTCCTTCGCGGCGCCCCCCAGGGATGGTCTCGCCGCTTCTGTAGCCTCAGACTCCGTCCCCCCGGATGAGGTTGCCTAAATGGAAGAAGTCAAGATGGATGATTCGAGGGCCCTCGACGTTGTGGCCCGTGAGCCGGATCCGAAGCTATCCGAGAATGCGTTGCGCGTCCTCCAGAAGCGGTACCTCAAAAAAGACGACACGGGCCGAGTCATCGAGACGCCGAAAGAGCTGTTTGCGCGCGTCGCCTGGAATCTTGCGCAGGCGGAACGGAACTACGGCGCTACCGAGGCGCAGATCGAGGAGACAGCCCGCCGGTTCTTCCACATTATATCAAGTCTCGAGTTCTTGCCGAACAGTCCGACACTCATGAACGCCGGTCTGGAGCTGCAGCAGTTGAGTGCTTGCTTCGCGGCCGGGACGCCAGTCAGTACGAGTCTAGGGCCGAAACCGATCGAAGAAGTAGTCGCGGGAGATTTGGTCCTTACGCACACAGGTCGGTATCGCAGGGTCCTCGCAACGTCGCGGCGAGAGTCAAGCGTGAACCGAATCAAGATACATCGAATGCCCGCTATGTTTGCGAGCGATGAGCACCCGTTCCTTACGCCGGACGGTTGGGTACCGGCTAGTGAATTGGCGGACCGCTACGTACGTCTCGGTCGACCGGCAGAAGGTGTCTCGAAGACCCACATCGAGTTTGAGGGCGAGGTAGAGGGCGACTTCGTATACCGAAACAAGGTCGGACGGTCCGATATCTCGAAACAGCGTCACCAGCAACTCGGGACGCGAAGCCTTCAGATCAAACCAGTGAAAGCGAGAGCGCAACTCGACGAGACCACGGGCTGGTTCTTTGGTATGTATCTCGCCGAAGGCGAAATCAACCCCGAGCTTCGATCTGTGCGTTTCACACTGGGCCTGCACGAAGAAGTCTATGCGAATCGGCTGACCACGATTCTGAGGGAGCGATTCGGAGTGGGCGCTGAAATTACTCATGTTATCGATGCTCCAACTTCGTGGCTCACGGTGCGGGCACACAGCAAGATTCTTTGCGAGTGGATCGCGGCAGAGTTCAGCCGCGGATTCGCAGGCAAGAAACTACCACACTGGATTCACGCGACCCCCACGGAGTTCCGCAAAGGACTCCTCCAAGGTGTCGCAGACGGGGATGGAACGAGAGTGAACGTAAACCAGACTAGAGTCACGATGTCAAACGAAGGGCTCGTGCGACAGCTGTTCGAAGTCGCAGTCGGGCTGGGTCAAACACCCTGTCTCAAATCGGAATACGTGCCGGAAAATGCCACCGCAACCCCGTGGTCGATTACTTTGGGTGGAAAACCGATGTACGTTCGGGACGGAGCTTACCTCGTAGAGTCCGTTGAACCTGTCGCGGGCGTGACGACCGTGTTCAACTTGGAAGTCGAGGGGGACAACACATACGTTGCCAATGGCATTATCGTACACAACTGCTTCGTCCTGCCCGTCGACGATAGTCTCGCGGGGATTTTTCAGACGCTCAAGGAATCGGCTTTGATCCACCAGTCAGGGGGAGGAACCGGGTACTCCTTTTCACGTCTGCGACCGAAGAACGATTTCGTGAAGTCGACAATGGGCGTCGCGAGCGGGCCCGTGTCTTTCATGAAGGTGTATGATGCAGCGACGCAACAGGTTAAGCAAGGATCCAAGAGGAGGGGTGCTAACATGGGCATCCTTCGTGTGGACCATCCGGATATTCTAGAGTTCATCACGTGCAAAGACAAGACGAACGAAATTACGAACTTCAACATCTCGGTTGCGATTACGGACAAGTTCATGGAGTCCCTGAAATCAGGGACTAAGTACGACCTCGTGAACCCGCGGAACAATCAGATCGCCGGGCAGCTCGATGCGCGCGAGGTCCTCGACAAGATTGCGTTTCAGGCCTGGAAGAACGGGGAGCCCGGCCTGTTCTTCATTGATGAGAACAACCGCCGCCAGCCGACGCCTCACGTCGCGGACATGGAGGCGACGAACCCATGCGGAGAACAACCGCTCTTGCCGTATGAGTCTTGCAACCTGGGGTCCATCGATCTCGCGCGGCATATGAAACGCAATGCCGTGGGCCGCTGGGATGTCGACTGGAAGAAACTCGAGGGTACGATCCGCGCGACGACGCGCATGCTCGATGACGTCATCGATATGAACGTGTACCCGGTCAAGCAAATTGAGGAGATGACCTACGCCACGCGAAAAATCGGCCTTGGGGTCATGGGCTTCGCGCGGATGCTGTTCATGCTAGAGGTCCCGTATGATTCTAAGGAGGGCGTCGAGTGGGGCCGTAAGATCATGCAATTTATCCAGGAGACGGGATATAATGAGAGCGCCAAGCTCGCAGAGGAACGCGGCGTCTATCCCGCCTGGGAGGGGAGCCGTCACCAAGAGAAAGGCCTGCGGCTTCGCAACTCCTACGTCACCACGGTCGCACCGACCGGCACTCTCTCGATGATCGCGGACACGTCCGGCGGCTGCGAGCCGGAGTTCAGCTTGATCTGGTACAAGCGCGTGATGGACGGCGAGGAGCTCCCGTATTTCCTCGACTACTTCGAGGAAGTCGCGAAGCGCGAAGGATTTTGGCGCGAGGATCTCGTGCAGAAAATCCTCGACAACCATGGATCGCCGCGTGGCCTGTCAGAGGTGCCAGACAAATGGCAGCGGGTCTTCGCGACGGCCCACGACGTCTCATCGGAATGGCACGTGCGGATGCAGGCCGCGTTCCAAGACTGGTGCGATGCCGCGGTCTCGAAGACGATCAACATGCGGAGGGAGGCGACTGTGGAGGACGTGAAGAAGGCCTACCTGCTCGCGTTCGACCTGCATTGCAAAGGCATCACCGTCTACCGCGACGGCTCGCGGGAAGACCAGGTCCTGAACATCGGTGTCGCGGACGCGGAGAAGCCGACGGAAGTTCACGTCGAAGTTCCGTCGGAGACCGCGGTCCTCCGACCGAGGCCCCGGCCCGACGTGATCACGGGCCGCACACAGAAGATCCTCACCGGATACGGCGCGCTGTATGTGACCGTCAACGAGGACGAGAAGGGCCTGTTCGAAATTTTCGCGCAGATCGGCCGCGGCGGCGGATACACGGCATCCTTCACCGAAGGGATCGCCCGACTCGTGTCTCTCTGCCTGCGGTCCGGCGTCCCCGTCGACGAGATCATCGATCAGCTCGAAGGCATCCGCAGCCCGCGGATCGCGGTGGACCACGGCGAGCGCGTCTACTCGATCCCCGATGCGATCGCGAAGGCGATCAAACGCCACATCGGGATGCAGAAGACCGGCGTGCAGCCTCCCGTAGAGACCTTCGATGAACTAGGCGGCGCGGTCGAGACCGACGTCGAGTTGGAGAGAGAGTCCCGCGATGCGGCGGAGCTCCTGCGGAAGGGCCTGAACCCGGAGTGCCCGGAGTGCGGCAAATCCCTCGTCTTCGAAGAGGGATGCGTGAAGTGTCACGCCTGCGGGTACTCAGAGTGCTGAGCGACCCCGTCGAACCCCGACGCAGTCCGTCACCGAGACGCTCACTTGTCGAGCAGCTCGATCCAAATCCCGTTCGGGTCGCGGATGTAGGATTCGCTCCAGTCCCCGATCGAATAGGGCTCGATGATAATTTCAACGCCCTTCCGTCGGAGATCCCCGACGGTCGCCACAAGGTTTTCGACTTCGAAGGCGAGATGATCCAGATCCTCGCCGTTTGAGTACGGAGCCCAGAATGAGCTGCCTTCCTCGTAGAAATTGAGTTCGAGTTCTTGCTCGGACCCGGGACTCCGGAGGGTCGCGACCTCACCCTTCGTTGGGGCGGTCTTCGTGCGTTCGACGAGCGTCATCCCGAGAACCTGGGTGTAGAATCGGATGGATTCGTCCATGTCGCTCACTCGGATCCCCGTGTACACGAACCGGAAGGGCAAAAGCGTCACCGAGGGCGAAAAGTGCGGGGCGTTCATAATGCATCGGAATCGACTGCATCCGACGTCGAAAGGGCCAAGTCCCGCGGTGCGGTCCGGTCGGGCATGGTCCGCGTCCTGTTCTCGTCCCCGATGGACCCGGAGCGGCG
>VBMC01000137.1 GCA_005879015.1 Methanobacteriota archaeon | reverse complement strand
AACCTTAAACAAGGTTAACACGCCCCGGGGATCAGGAGACCGTTTCCATGGCCCGACGTTGGGGATCACTTGCCCTGAAACTTGGGCGCCCGCTTTTCGAGGAACGCGCGGAATCCTTCTTTGGCGTCCGCCATCGCGAACAGGCGGTTCTGCAACTCCCGCTCGAGGGCGAGGCCCTCGTACATCGGCATCTCTGTACCTTCCGTCACGGACCTTTTGATGAGCCCAACCGCCCGGCCGGAATGCTGCGGATATGCGAGCCCTTTCGCGAAGGCCATCGTCTCGTCCCAGAACTTCGCCCGCGGGAACACGCGGTTGAACAGGCCCCAGTCGAGGGCGTCTTTCGGGGTGATCATGCGCCCCGTCGCCATGAGGTCGATCGCTCGACTCTTCCCGACGAGCCGGGGAAGGCGCTGCGTGCCTCCGGTTCCAGGCAAGACACCGAGGGTGACCTCCGGTAATCCGACCCGCCAAGCGCCATCGGAGGCGACGCGGAGGTCTGTCGCCATCGCGATCTCGAGGCCACCGCCAACGCAGTGGCCGTCGATCGCGGCGATGAAGAGCTTCGGTGTGCTCTCCATCTTGTTCAGGATCTCCTGGCAGTTCAGGCAGAACATCGCCTTGTAGTCGGGGGTGGACGAAGCGAGGAGATTGATGTCCGCGCCCGCGGACCAGATGCCATCCAGTTTCGATGCGAGCACGCAGACGTCGATGTCGTCGTCGAAACGGACGTCGTCGATCATCGTGCTGAGGTCTCGCATCAGGTCCGCGTCATACGTGTTCGCCTTCGGCTTGTTCATCCACGCCACGGCGACGCGATCTCTCTTCTCGAGCGAAATGTAAGTCAGGTCCATCGCACGGCCTCGTCCGTTGCAAGGTGCCCGGCCGTAATAAACGCGCGCCCTTCATCCGTGGCGTACGACTTCGGGCGTCCCCCATTTCTCGTTGAAGAGGAACTCCTCTTTCACGAAGTCCCAATGCCGACTCCGCATGTACCGGTCCGGTAGGACCGTTCGGAGATAGTCAACATACGCGGCACGATCGATGGGCTTTCCACCCTCCGTGAGGACGTTGCCGTGGACGTCGTACGGTAGATAGACGTAACCAACCCCGGCCGCATCGGATCCGGCCATCCGATAGTCGCCGAACTCCGCGAGGCCGCGGATGCGGAAGAACCTCCGGTCCGGGAGGAAGACGAGATCGTCTTTGCTGAGTCCGTGACCGTCCTCGCCCTTCTCCGTGATACGCCGCAGGATCGCCTCCGCCCCCTCGCGGTTGCAACGGGCCTTCGCCTGGACGATCGCCACGTTCACGTCCCGGACCTTCCCGCGGACCTCGTCGATGTAGATCGTCTGTGCCTCTCCATTCTTCAACGTCTTGAAGACGCCCTTCACCAGGTCTCCGCCGAGCTCCGACCCGAACATCTCGAGCCCGCGGGGATACCACATGTTCAGCGTCTGCTGGAGGTCCTCGATCCCGAAGTTGCCCCCGTCCAGGATGCCGGCGACCGCGATCGCCTTCATCAACGTCTCCCCGGCCGCGAGGTGGTACGACTCCTCTAGGAACCGCATCCACGGCATCGACAGGGCCATCGGGCCATAGAGGAAGTGATGCTGCATCTCCAGCTGGAACTTGCCGACGCGGTCGATGAACGACATGAACGTCGCGGAGTCCATGAGGCTCTTGAACTCGATGTTGAACGCATCGAGGACGTGCTCGCCCGGCTTCATCGCGAACAATTCCTCCATCGTCTCCGTGGCCCAGTGCCGACCCCAGCGCGCCTTGTCGAAGGTCTCATCCAAGGTCAGGACGCCGGCCATTTGCATGTGATGCCGTAGCTCCTCGACGCACACCCGTTTCTTCGAGAACGAGATCGTGTCGAGCTGGTGGCCGGTCGGATCCGTCCGATGCATGCCTTCGACGATTTCCTTGTCGAATCCCGTGAGGGAGCCGCGATCCAGTTGCTCGTACACCATGCGGTGCTGTTGGATCGATCCGAGTTCCGTCGAGGCCTGCGCGCGGATGATCTTGAGCGCGGTCATGAACTGCGCATCGGGCATTTTGTCCGCGGTCCACAGGCGCCCGGAAAGGTCCCCGGTCGCCGCGGTGCTCCCGACGACTTTCTGCGCAAAGCCGGCGAACCCGTCCCGCTTCGCCATGATCACGCTCAGGCGGGGCATCGGCGTCTCGGGATAGTGACGGTCCCAGTTCGGCCGGTCGAAGACGGTGGGCATCTCGGGGAAGTACGTCTCCTGCCAGAGCTTCCCTTCATCCGCCCACGTTTTCGGGAGGGCCTCGATCCGGAATTGGTCGAGGAGGGCCATGCCGACCGTTGCGATGCACGTTGGGAGGGATGAACCTTTCCCGGACGTCGGCTCAGCGTCGCCCGAGGACGCCGACGTAGTCCCCGGGTTGGTATCCGCCCTCCCAGATCACGCGCTCCAGATCCCAACCCGTCTCGTGGGCGAGACGCGCGAGTTCCTCCGGAGGGATGAGGAGGAGATCGAACCAATCTCCGACGCGGTCCTTGTACCGGACCCGGAGCGTGAGGAGTCCGGGCGGCCGACCGCGGCGCACGTTCCACTTCACGTAGGGCAGGTGGTCCTCCGACCAGGTGCCGGGAATCCGACTGTTTCCGATCAGGCGCCCGCCCTTTCGGGTGATGCCTCGAAGCTCGCGGAGGAACCGCCGAAAGTGGGGCACGTCGCCCGCAAGGCCGAGGTTGTTGCCCAGCATGAGGACGGAGTTGAAGGTCCCCAGCCCCCGCGGCAACCGCCGAACGCTGGCCGGATACACGTTCGCCAGGCCGCGGATCCGAGCGAGCGCCACCTGGGTCGGCGACGCGTCCACGCCGACGACGTCGAAGCCTTTCCTCTGAAGGAACAGCGCGTGCCGACCGGGACCGCAACCGAGATCGAGGACGCGTCCGCGGACGAGGCGGATCGCCTCCCGTTCCATCCGCGGCCATTTGCTCGGTGGCGTGAAGTAACTGTCGATCTTCGACCCGCTCCGATATCCGTCGTCGCGCTCGAACTCGACGGTGACCTTCTTCCCGAGCCAGTGGTCGAGCATCGCGCGGGCGTATAGCTCGAACGAGGATCCCGGAGGCGGCGTCCGGGCGGCCTTCGTCATGGTCAGGTCCGCATGCGAGCGTGCCGTAATGATTCTTGCCTCGCCAATTCATAGCTACAAGATAGTCGTATCCGCGCAAGCCTTATCCGTCCGCCGTGCGTACAAGGGGCGGGGGAGTTTCGAAGATGGCGCGCGCCCGCAAGGAGGCGAAGTTCGAGGTTTTCGGTCAGGAGATGGTCGAGAAGGTCGTCGCGAAGAGCGGCAGTTCCGGCCGGGTGTACCTACCTCCGGACTGGATCGGCAAACGGGTGAAGGTCATCCGCGTGGATTGAGGCCCGCCATGGTAAGCCGTTTCGGACCGAAGGACTTTGCCGCATGCGGCCGTTGCGGTAGCGGGCAGGTCCATCCGAAGCTCCTCGTGATGGGGCCGATCGCGGGGATCGATAGCGACAGCCGCACGTTCGTCTGCCGGGCGTGCGGCCACGAGGGACTTCCCATTTTCTTCGATACGCAGGACGCACGGGCGCAGTTCGAGCGGGAGAAGAAGGGGTTGTGGGCCGCGGAGCCGAGCGCCGCGAAGAAGGGAGTGCTCACGATTCCGATCCTCCCGGTCCAGACCGACCCTCTGATCGCCCTGAGGATCCTCGAGCATTTGCCCGTCCGCGTCGCCACCGTCACGGGCGTTCGTTGGGAGGACGGCCAACTGAATCCGACCGCGTACCGGGCGTCGTTCCAGGAGTACTGGGACGCGATTGGCGGACCGCGGTACAACGCGGCACGCGTCCTTCTGCTCGACCTGGCCGGCATCAATCGAGCGAATCCGAATTTCGAGGTCACGCGCCATCTGGTGAAGCGGTGCGACGTCTGGCTCGACTCGGGCGGCCGCGAGCCCGAGGAGGTCATGGACGGCTACATGCTCGATGTGGAACGGGTCGTCGCGGGGACGAAGACGTTGGCCTCCATCGACGCGTTCGCCGGGCTCTACGCCCTCTCTACGGACGTCCTCCCGTGCATCGACTGGGACGGCAAAGTCGTGTGGCGAGGCGGACGCGAGGGTCCCGCCGATCTCCCCGAGGTGCTGAACCGTCTCCGATCTATCGGCTTCACGTCCGTCTGCGTGGTCGATCTGCGCCGACTCGGGACCGAGCTCGGGCCCGATCCCCTTCTCCTCGAGACGCTCCAGGGGTTGGACCTCGAGCTCTACATCGGCGGAGGCTTGCAGGAGTCCGATGTGATCCGCCTGGGAGAGAGCGGCTTCGCGGGAGGGCTGGTGGATCCGTATACACCGGTGATTCGCGATCTCCTCGCGAAAGCCCCCAAGGCTCCCACCACGACGGAGGCGA
>VBMC01000136.1 GCA_005879015.1 Methanobacteriota archaeon | reverse complement strand
GCGAAGGAAGTCGGTGTGGGCGGGAAGCTCCTCGCCTACGTGTATTGAGGTGCACGATGCCGGTCGCGGGTTTGTTGGAGCAAACGGTCGAGATCCCGGGAGGCGTGGAGGTCGGGCTCGACGGCGATGCCATCGTCGTGTCGGCGAAGGGGACCACGCTGCGCCGGAAGCTGTCCCACCCGCGGATCCAGATTGTCGTCCAAGGCAAGCAGGCGAAGATCCGCTGCGAGTACCCCCGCCGGCGGGAGGGCGCGCTCGTCGGAACCTTCGCCGCCCACCTCCGCAACATGATCGTCGGGGTGACGGAAGGGTACGCGTATGAGATGAAAATCGTGTATAGCCATTTCCCCGTGAAGGCGACCGTGAAGGGACCCGAATTCATCATCGAGAATTTCCTCGGGGAGAAGTTCCCGCGTAAGACTCGGATCGTGGGAGGGACGAAGGTCGAGGTGCAGGGCGACCAGGTCCTCCTCTCGGGTCCGGACGTCGAGGCCGTCGGTCAAACCGCGGCGAACATCGAACTGGCGACCCGGATCCGAGGCTTCGATCCGCGGATCTTTCAAGACGGAATCTACATCACAAAGAAGGCCGGGAAGGAGGCGTGAGCATGGCGGACGAGGAACCGAAGGCGGCGAAGAAGGTGAAGAAGACCGCGGTCCCTGAGAAACCCGCGGCGCCAAAGGAGCCGCTCCCGAAGGCCTCCGAGATCCGCGCCGCGAAGAAGGCCGAGCTCGTCGCCTGGTCCGAGCGATACGAACTGTCCACGGAAGGGAAGGTGGACGACCTTCGCAAACGCCTCCTCGGGTTTGTCGCGAAGGAGGAGGCCAAGGCGGCTCGCGAGGAGGTGAAGGCCGAAGTCCCGGAGGAGAAAAAGAAACCGGCGAAGAAGGAAGAGCCCGAGGAGGAGAAGCCGCTCCGCAAGAAGCCGAAGAAACCGAAGGAAAAGGAGGAAGTCGAGGAGAGGGTCCACGAGGCGCGTGCGAAACCCAAACTGGACGACCGCCTCAAGCAACTCCTGGCGCTGCGTTCAGCGAAGAACGCCGCCCGGCCGAAGTTCCGGCGCCAGGAATGGTTCCGATACCGCATGTTCGGGGACGAATGGCGGAAGCCGCAGGGAGGCCAATCGAAGTTGCGGCGCCATTTCGGCTACCGATGGAATCTCCCGTCGATCGGATACCGCGGGCCGCGGGCGGTCCGGGGGCTGCACCCGAGCGGATTCCAGGAGATCCTCGTGCACAACGAGAGGCAGCTCGAGGGCCTCGATGCCACGAAACAGGCGGTGCGGATTGCGCACGGTGTCGGCACCCGGAAGCGGGAGATCATCGAGAAAGCCTGTGACGACAAGGGCCTGCGCATCCTGAATCGGATGGTGACGGAATGAGGTTCGACTACCAGCGGCGCCTCGCGGCGTCGATCCTCAAGATCGGAGTGAACCGGGTCTACATCAGCCCGGACCCGAAGGAGCAGGAGAACATCCTCGACGCGATCACCCGCGACGGGATTCGTGGCCTGATTCGCCGCAACGTGATCCAGAAGCGCAACGAGCGGGGCGTGTCCCGGGGTCGTGCCCGCCATCGGGCGGCGCAGCGGGCGAAGGGACGGCGCCGCGGCCATGGTTCCCGCGAGGGAGCGTTGAATGCGCGGACGCCGCAGAAGACCCGCTGGATTGGCCTGATCCGGGGGATGCGACGCCGCCTGAGGGAACTGAAGAAAGAGGGACGGATCGATGTCCGGACCTATCGGCGGTTCTACGCCCAGTCCAAGGGCGGCATGTTCAAATCAAGGGCACACATGGAACAACAGTTGCGCGCCGCGGGCGCGCTCAAAGAGGCGCCGAAATGAAACAGAAGCAGGGTCCTCACTACCGCGTGCCGTTCCGTCGGAGGCGGGAGGGCCGGACGGACTATCGCGTGCGCGCGAAGCTCCTCCGGAGCGGCAAACCGCGAGTCGTGGTGCGGAAGACGTTGAACCAGACGATCGTCCAATTCGTCGTCCCGGACGCCCCGGGTGACAAGATCCTCGCGACCGCCCAGTCGATCGATCTCAAGGAGCACGGCTGGTCCGCCGGGACCGGGAACCTGCCGGCCGCCTACCTGACCGGTTTCCTCGCGGGTCGACGCGCGTCCGCGAAGGGCCTGAAGGAGGCCATCCTCGACATCGGCGGGCAGCGCCCGTCCCGCGGGGGCCGACTCTTCGCGGCGTTGCAAGGCCTGCTCGATGCCGGCGTGGTGGTCCCACACAGCCCCGAGGTGCTGCCCGCGAAGGACCGGGTCCGAGGCGCCCACATCGGCGAGGAGATCGCGAAGCAATTTGACAATGTGAAGTCGAAACTGGAGGCGGCCTGATGCCGCAGCGGAGAGGCGGTCGTCGACGCGAGGCCCGCGCGGCACGGCCCGAGCGGGACCTGACGAAATGGGCGCCCAAGACGAAGCTCGGTCGGCTGGTCCTTGCCGGCGAAATCACCACGCTCGGAGATGCAATTCAGACCGGTCTTCCGATCCGCGAACCGGAGATCGTCGACATCCTCCTCCCTGAGACGGAGGACGAGGTGCTCGACGTGAACATGGTCCAGCGAATGACGGACTCCGGGCGCCGCGTGAACTTCGTGATCACCTGTATCGTAGGGAACAAGGACGGGTTCGCAGGGCTCGGACGAGCCCGGGGCCGCGAGGTCGGTCCGTCGATTCGTCGGGCAATTGACAACGCGAAGCTCAACATGATTGAGATCAAGCGAGGCTGCGGTTCATGGGAGTGCGGCTGCGGGCGGGCTCACTCCCTCCCCTTCCGGGTCACGGGGAGCAGCGGATCGGTCGAGGTCACTCTGAAGCCCGCTCCCCAGGGGGTGGGTCTCGCGGTGGGCGACGTTGCCAAGAGCGTGTTGAAGCTCGCCGGGATCACGGATGCATGGGGGTTCACGAAGGGCCACACGAAGACGACGGTG
>VBMC01000130.1 GCA_005879015.1 Methanobacteriota archaeon | reverse complement strand
CCGGTGTGGACGTCACGATCGTCGAGGGAGCGTCCTCGCACTATCCGAACGGCCCGTTCTTCTCCCCCGCGAACCTCACCGTGAAACTCGGCAAGACCGTCACCTGGGTGAACAAGGACACCGTCACGCACACCGTCACGAGCGACGGGAGCAGCCTCTTCGATTCGGGGGTCATGCCGACGGGCGCGACATTCCAATTCACCTTCACGACAGTGGGGACGTATCCGTATTACTGCACGGTCCACCCGTTCATGAAAGGCACGATCGTGGTGACCCCATAGCCTTCGCACAGCTTGGATTTTGAGAGCGCTACTCGTAACCACGGAACGCTTCGACTTCGATGTTCGAATCTGGAACATCCAAGCCTCGGAGCAACCGTACCATCCCGACGACCATACTGGGTGTGCCGCTGACGTAGTAGATGGGGTCCGCCAGCCCAAGGGTGGCTTGTCGGAGAAGTTCCTGATCAATCCGTCCGGTCGCGCCCTTCCAACCGCGGTCGGTCGTGCGCGTGAGGGTATTGAGCATGCGGAAGTGAGGGTTCAGGGTCTCCAACGCCTCGAGTTCGTGTCGATAGACAATCTCGTCCTCGCTCCGATTGCTGTAGATGAGCCGAATCGGGATGGGCAACGCCTTGTCCACCGCGTACTCGGCCATGCCTTTGAGGGGCGTGATTCCGACCCCTCCTCCGACGAGCACCGCCGGGCGCGTTTCGAGCAGGAGGAAGTCCCCGATCGGGCCGAAGACGCGAACCTCGTCGTCGGGCCGGAGGGCCGCGAAGGCGCGTTTGTAGGCGGAGTCCGAGAGGCGGATGGCGTATTCGAGGTGCGGGCGCGTGGGACTCGTCGCGAGGGACATGGGGCGCGCGTCCATGCCCTCCTCGGTCTGCAGCTGGAGGAACGTGAACTGAGTTGGACCGAATATGAAGGCCTTCGGTTTCTCCACCTGGATCGCGTGGGTGGTCGGCGTGAGCGGCCGCGAGGACATGACTCGAGTCCGAAAGTTCCGCGGCGGCCCGGCCAACGCTTCGACCTCCAGTTTGCTCTGGGGCCCGGAACACGACCCCCGTATTTCGTGACTGCGACCGGGACGAAACGGTCACCCCGGACTAATGATGCTGAAGAGAATCTTGGCCAGAGAGCGTTCCCATGAGACGTCCACTCGAACCCTCAACTCGCGATTAACCATCTTTGGTCTAATCGCGGACGCGAATCAACCGCATGTCAGCTGGGTCTCACACCGCTGATGACACCGAGGAAGATCGCCATTCCGCCTATTATTGCGAGGGCATAGCCCCATTCAAGAATGCCTGAAGGACGTGGGTCCGCAATGATGGCAAGTCCAAACACGAACAGAACGGCGCCAAAGGCGATTAGCCTTACACTCACGTGGATGTCCCCCGTCGGCACTTCATCTCATTGCCTGTTCCTAGTTGGGTAGTTGCGCGCAATTGCTCGCCGTTCCATCTGTCTCCTTTCGCGAGTTGGGACGTATCGGGTGCTTTTGTAGTCGTAAGAGCCCCAGTACGGCGTGCTGCGATCATGCTCCTCAAGACGCCCTCGGAGGTTGTTCGTCTGGCCGACATACACCACAATGTCGCCTTGATAGAGCCGATAGATGCCACTGGTAGAGGGAACCCAGCGGTAGTCACCTTTGTCCCGCCTCTCCGTGTATCCCGTTTTGGTCCACTCCTGATCATCGGACTTTACGTCCGAGTATAGTCTACGTAAATGGCCAATACGTAGATAGTTGCTATGTAGCACAAGCTACGACATTTCATAGTTTTAGGTGGCCGTCATTTTTGGCGAAACCATCAAGAGGAGGCTATTGCTTGTTGGACGTCGAGGGTTTTCGGGATGACGCGCAATGAAAAGTGGATTTTGCACTTCGTTCGGGTTGTGAGCGGCAATCGCGTGACTCTGCCGGAGGACGTCCGGAGAATCCTGCAAATCAAGGAAGGAGACTACCTGCGGGCAGAAGTAAACACCGAGGACAGGAAGATCGTTTTGACTCCAGCTCAATAGGAACGTTTCGCGTTGCAGGTTCAGTCTTTCTGGTACGATTTGACGCCCAAGCTCGAATCACGCAAGAAGGGCGCCTCTCCAATTCACTCGCCGGAACGCCTAGAGTGCTGCAGTGGAACAAATTACTGGCTAATGCCGGCGACGGGCACGCCAGCAACGCGTACCTCCTCATCCGGTCGACGGACACGCAGAAGACCATGAGCGCGTTGAAGAAGGTCCCCGAGATCCAAGAGATCATCGGTACGACCGGAGACTCGGACATCGTGGCCCGCATCAGCGCGCACCCCCGCGAGACCCTCCTCGAGTCCGTCGTGAACAAGGTCCAGAGCATGCCCGGCGTGCTCTCGACCGAGACGCTCCCGGCGTTCTCGAAGTACTAGAACAATGTTTCATGGACGGGCCCAATCCGGTTCGTCCCTCTTTTTGTTCGATTGCTCGGAGTGAGACCGGCGCTCTCCATCGGTAATGATCTGCGTGCATAGTCCTGGACGCGTGGATCCCTCGTCTCGCAGTCCGGCTTTGCCGAGGGTCCGTCCGGGGGCTCTCCACGCCACTTTCCACCGGTCGAACTTCTCGACCTTCTGACGGACCGCGAGCGGGGGAGTGCTTGAGCTAACTTTGCGTGGCGACTAGAGTACGACCCGTTTCGACGAATCGGCGCAAGTTCAGACAAAGCTCGTAGCAAGCAGCCTTGAGTTGTCTCAAGTCGCCAGCAAGATCGACACTCTTCAGCTTGAAGATCGACTCAGATCCTCTGATTTCGTAGATTTCGTCGATGTCGCTGTCTGTAACTAGGGTCTTCGGATAAACGAGAGCACCAGAACAGCCGTGCGCAACGCAATAAGCCATCATCTGGTAGACATCGCTCGAGACGGGGATCCAGCGATTCATCCGCGCGACCAAGGGGTTCTTGTACTTCGCGTCGACCACCAAAACATCCATGGAATTGGAGACTTTGATATCAGGGACAACGGTGATGTCCCGGACGAGCCCGCTTCCGCGAAGCCAGACGATCCTCGAGGAACTCTGGCGGCGGAGTTGATAGTCTGCGAACTCTGGGCTCCGGGCCATCGTTGCGAACAAGAATTCCTGGAACAGCTGCTCCATGTTCACAAGGAAAGCTCGAAACCCAACAGGGCCTGACGGGATTTCGATTGCTGTGCCCGTTAGTAGTACTTTGCAAAACTCGTGGATCGCCTGGTAGTGGCGGTTGAGTCGGTGGTACACCATCCGCCGGAACGTGTCAGTGGACAAGCGCCCAGGATTGCTCACCTCGGCGAAGGAAGCAAGCAACTTGACCAACTTCCGCCGCAGGCTCGGCGTGGTTGCCAGGTTCCTGGTGACCTCAAGAGTGTACCTGATGATCCGGTTTTCAATCACGTCTTCCGTGTATTGGTCGTACTCGCAGATTACTTTGTGAGGACTCGCGAAGTTTTCCTTGATCGTGCGAGAGACATCGATGCGACCGCGGACTAAAGACGTGTTCGCAATCTCCGTCATGTAGGAACGGTAGAGACCCCTGGAGATGAGCTGTTCGACTCGACCGTAGAAGTAATGGAGGAGAATCTCGAGGAAGTTGCGTCCCCGCGCGTAGCTCGCTTGGTCGTAGAAGTCAATGTCCGGCGAAACGTACGTGCTTTCCACAAGGTAAAGAAGGTTCTTGGTGGGCACCTTCGGCTCAATGAAGATACGGTGGCGGCCCGCTTGGACGACGCCGCAATGCATTCGCGTTAGAAGTAACACTTCGTTGGGGCGCTCGCCCAGCCTAAGGGTTATCTTGGATTCATCTTCTAGTTGTCGGAGGAACTGGATCTCCCGGGGAGACAGTCCAGACAGACGCAGCTGGCTGCGTTCCGAGACAGTATGTTCCACCAGTTGGTCGTCGGGCAGACTCATCGCGTGACCAACGGTGATTCCGAGAAGGCAAGAAGGCTCGCAACTGCGTCCTTGAATTCCGAAATCCCTCGGTTCGGGACCAGTTCGTAGAAGGATCCGCCTAGCTCGGATTCCTCCTTGAGCTCCAAAACGAAGCCGGTTCCGAGTACTGTCCGGAGCTTCTGTGGTTCATTGTAGAAGTACTCTTGAAGAAGGGGAATGATTTCATGGTACATGGCTGTCTGCAATATTGACCAGTCGATGCCTCGCTTCATGAAGTAAGTGTGGCCGATGACATGGTCGCGGTCGACCAGACGGGAGATTCGCGCGTTTATCGTCTGGAGTAGTTTTGGGACGACCTCGGCCATCTCGTCGCCTGAGTTCTTTCGGACCCACTCCTCCAAAAAGTCGTAGTCGGGTCGCATTTCCTCGAAATAGAAACGGCGTCGGAGGGCAACGTCGATCAACGCGATGGAACGGTCCGCGGTATTCATTGTCCCGATTATGTAGACGTTGTCGGGAACGGTCAAGTGGGTGTCATCAGAGGTGTATTGAAGTCGGACACCTTTGTTGCGATACTCGATAGCGAACAGGAGTTCCCCAAAGATCTTCGGGATGTTCCCTCGGTTGATCTCGTCTATGATCATCACGAAACGGCTTGAGGGCTCCAGCTTCGCGCGGTCGCAGAGCTTCTTGAACGTGCCGCTCACCGTCACGAACTGGACTTGCCCGTTCTGTGTGACTGGTCGGATCCCAATGACAAACTCCTCGTACGTGTACGATGGATGGAACTGTACGATTTCATGATGGGCGCCACCCGCCATCGCCTCTGCGAGCTGAATGGCCCGATAGGTCTTGCCGGTCCCGGGTGGCCCGTACAGTATGATCTGCTTTCTTGCTTCGAGGAGGGTCTTCAATCGTTCCAGATCCGGGTCCAAAGCCGCCTCTGGTCGAACTCGAGGCGGTTCTTGCGCAGATACAATCCCCTTCGCCAGACCCGAGACAAAGGCTGCGAGGGAACCTGCGGCAGTATCCCTTTCATCAACGCCGCGGAAGGTCCCGTATGGCCCGAAGAGGTCGGCGAGCGTTCGTCCAAGAAGGCGTTCAAGGTCTGGCTTCTTGAGTCCAACCGCCTTGACATCAGTGAGGAACCAAACGTATTCCCACACGCTCTCCCCCCAGAGTTCGTCGGAGAGGGCTTGTCGAATCTCCAACGGAGCGTCATCCGCCAGGATGATTGAGATCGTCCCGAAGTGCAGTGGATTCCCTTCCACGATGAACACGGCCAGGTCTCCAGTCTTCATGGTTTCGATTTCGACATGCTGCCGGCTTTTCGTTCCCCAAACGAAAACAGGCCTATCCGTCTGAATCGAAGCGACGACGGGCGCGAGGGACGGGGTGCGTCCCAGGATGCCTAAGCGTTGAAAATAGATCCGTCCCATTTCAACGCCCTCCAATCAGCGAGTCCTGGAAGGCCTCCACCCAGTAAAATCCTGCTGATCGGTCCTCGGGTCATCCTATGTGGAACCGACCCTGCAACCGTGACAGTTTCAATAGGATGTCGTCGCTTTGCTAGATCACCGTACGCGCGGCGGACCGGAAGGAATAGATTCCTGTCAGGGCTTTCGAGGAACTGTGCGCCTCTCCATGGACTCCTCGCTTGCGGCTGCCTACACAAGTCGATCCCAGGCGGCGCGCGCGGTGACGGAGACCTGGGTCGCCGAGAACCTCTATTGCCCTTCCTGCAGTTCCGAGACACTCGATCCCACAAAGCCCGGCACGAAGGTCGTGGACTTTCGCTGCCCGGTCTGTACAGAGCCCTTCCAGCTGAAGAGCCAGTCCCATCCGTTCCACTCCCGAGTGCTGGATTCCGCCTACGAGCCCATGATCCAGAGCATTGCGAACTTCACGGTCCCAAGCTTCCTGTTCCTCCACTACAACCCCTTGGAATGGATGGTCCGAGACCTGTTCCTCGTGCCGCGGCACTTTCTCTCACCCTCATTCATCGAGAAACGCCCTCCGCTTCGGCCAACGGCCGAGCGAGCAGGCTGGGTGGGCTGCAACATTCTCCTCTCTTCCCTTCCTCAGGATGCGAGGATTGACGCCGTGAGGAACGGGATCGACTTGCCCCCGGGGGATGTCCGCGGGGCGTGGAGTGCGTTCTCGTTCCTTCGGCACACGACCGCTGAGTCTCGTGGATGGATTGCGGATGTGCTCGCATGCGTCCGCGAGATCCGCAGGATCGAGTTCACCCTCGATGACGTTTACGCATTCGAAGGACGTCTGGGAGAACTGCACAAGGACAATCGCAACGTCCGCCCCAAGATCCGCCAGCAGCTACAGGTCCTTCGGGATCGGGGCGTCCTTGAGTTCCTGGGGCGCGGCAGGTACCGCGTAATCCGTGTTCCCCAAACGAGGTAGCCTCGATCGTTTCCTTTCGGGGTCGATTCGGGCTCCCCGGGCAAAGTGTATAGGTTGCCGCCCCGATCCGGTGCCGACGCCTATGGCGGACTCGATCGACTCCGTCTCAGACGAGGAGTTTCGTCGACAGCTCCTCTGGTTGCGGACGAACTACGGGACGGTGGTCGACAGCCAGAGACTGGGGCGATTGATTAGGGGTTTCAAGTCTCAGAAGGGGATCTACAAACCCACTGGCTCCCCGTACGCCCTCTGGGTCCGACAAACGCTCCGTGGCGTCTACCCGGACGAGGAGCCGCGCTACTTCGCTGATGGGTCATGGACGTTCCGTTATTCGCCCGAGGGACGAGGTGGTCTCGCGGACATGAACCTCGACACCAACCGGGCGCTTCTGCGCGGCATGAAGGATCGGGTTCCGGTCGGCGTCATGCGCCAGCAGTCCGGTGCACCTGGCTATCGGGGCTACGAGATCCTCGGCCTTGCTTTTGTGGAGGATTTCGACGGAACCCACTTCGTGTTGCGTGGGGAATCCATCTCGTGGACCGAGCTTCCTATGTCCCAGACCGATCCGGTGCCCTTTGAGCCGTTCGAAAAGATCGCCGCGAAACTGGCTCCGCAGCTCCGACATCTGCGAGACCAACGCTTCACGATCGCGGTGCGGAAAGCCTATCACGAGCGTTGCAGCCTCTGCGAAGTCGGGTATCGCGTTCGGGGTCGGGTTCTTGGTCTGGAGGCAGCCCACATTATTCCCGTGAGCGACCGCGGCACGTCCGCGGATATTCGCAACGGGATACTCCTTTGCGGCAACCACCATGTTCTCTTCGACGAGTTCGCCTGGACCCCGGATGAGGATCTCCGGGTGCAGATTGTCGACGATGACGATTTCAGGAGGAGCGCCGAAGCGAACTGCATCTTGGATTGGGAAGGGAAGAAGCTCCCGAATCTACCTACACCGATTGTCTCGGAACACCGAGCGAAGGGTTCGAATTGTGAACGAAAGGGTATTGTTCCCCCCACCGTCGGTGGTCAACACGGAACAAGCCCCGCGGCTCGCGGCTCCATTCGATCGCCGTGAGTTCATTGCACAAAGGATACGAAGCGGAGCTTCGGAATCGAAATTTCTGGACCCGATCCTCATCTGACTTGTGCTGGCATAAGACGAAGCAGATGGTTCCTGACCTTCTCCGGAGGGGGAAGCTCGGTCGCAAGTTGGACGAGACCGTCCAAATCGTCTCCCGTGATGAGTATCACCCTCTCTCTGGCCGCGTCTTCCCTTACTGTGTCCGAGATGTCTGTCCGTGGTTGTCGCGTGACGAGTGCGGCGTACACTTCGCTTGGCGCAGTTCTTGCAATGCTCTTCGCTCGAGTAACGAGCTTGGCAATCTTCGCGGCTAAGTCCAACTCGCGAATGGTGCATTCAACGACGAGGGACCATCCTTCATCCGAGTACGTAACGAACAAGTCTGTCATGTCCCCGCCAAAAGTATTCTGCCCGTAGTGTCCGGTCGCAAAACCGAGGAGGTGCAGAAGGGTAGAAACGGCGTGCTCGAATGGATCGCCCCCTTTTGTTGTCCGCAATGCCTCCGACAGTTCAGTAGGGCCCCCAACGAACGTGCGGAAGGCTAACCATTGCCGCGTCTCAGCCAGAGATGCCGCCTTGAAGAGTCGTTTCCTGTCAACTGCCATCCTGCGGTACGTGAGAATCGTCATTGCACTCGAGGCGATTTCCGGCAGATCGGCAGAAACTATGAGGTGTCCGCCCGCGACCTCGTGATCTCCCTTGCCCACCTCGATGCGCGTCCTGCCCGCAGTCTGATCACCGAACAGGAACATTATCGCGATTCCTACATCCGTAGGGTTTATCGTACGCTCGATCTCGATATCGAGCGACAGTTTGTCTCCATCGACTGTACAAGGGCCGAATCGAATAAACAATGGAGCCAAAACCTCGCACGACATGAAGTCTGCGCGCCGAGCCTCGTCCTCTGTCATCCCAATAGAGGCTCGCCGGACGTCCGCGATCCCATCCCAGGGAGGGTTACCTGACTGGAGTTGCGAATCGACTCTCTCGCGGGCCCTGTTGAGCTCTTGACTGGGGCTCAACCCCTCCCAGGCACTCAGAACTATCGTTTTCCAGTCCAGCCCGTATCTCTGATTTGCCTCAGTTCGAGCGTAAGTGCGCATGTAAAACGATGAAGGCGAGTACTGCTGGTTTCCAGCGTGCCTTTTGACCATCACATGTTCGCCCGCGATGAGCAAGTCCCCCGCCTCAAGCATCGAAACCAAATCGTGCAATCGACCTATTGGCCAAAATTCGTGGAGAATGAGCAGGTCAGGGATGGCCGGAGGTTTCATCCACGAACTCGGTGCCCTCCAGTCCTCATGAATCAACGTTGCACGGAGAATTTCACAGCGCCATCCGAGTTGCTCGTCTTTGACGGCTTGGATCCGGAGGTCGATCGATTTCCAGATGTCGAGGCATGGCTTCAAATCAGCCAGGTAGCGACTGCCCTCGGTTTCCATTAGGGTCAGTCATCGGGTTCCTGGTTAAGGTAGGTGCGCTTGACTTTTCCCGCAATGGTGTCTGGATATTGCAGACTCCGCTTAAACAGTCCCGAGGGCCCACCCCGCGGCAACAAGAACAATCCCGATAAAGAGGAGCACTGTGGCAGTTCTAAGGGCGGCGTACTTCCAGAACTGGATTCTGGCAAGCGCATGATTTTCTTCTGCCAGGTCCTTCGCGAGATCCCGTTCCTCCGGGCCCAGGACCGTTCTCATGTAATCTTCACGGCTCATCTTCGCGACACTCGTGAAAAACAGGGGGTTATTGGTCGGTCTTCCAACACGTGGCCAGAGACAAACGAGAGCGCTGAGAACGCTCATCGTGACGAACGAAACGCCGATGAGCACGAGCTTTCCTGGGAAATCATAGGCCGGGCGACCCTTGTTGACCATTATGGCGAGGAAGACCGCGGCGCCTCCTGCCAGGATGCTTGCCTTTGTATCGGCGAGGTTGATCATCCAAACGGAAAACTCGTGACTCAGCTCAAGGTACAAGCGCCGGTCATCCGCCAGCTCGACCGACCTCCGACTAACCTGCCTATTTCTTCCGGAAGATTGCCTTGAGTAATCGGACGGCTCCGTAAGTCACGAGACCGGCCGCCGCGGCTGCGCCCGCACCTTTGACGACTGCGTTCCGCGATGCGGTCTCTTGGTCGAGCCCCCGTTGAATGTCGCGTTCGTAACTCCACCGCGCCGTCAGCACGCCACTGACCGTGGCTACTGCGAGACCGGCGCCCCACTCAGGCGCGTCCGCAACGAGGTGTTCGACTGGCTCTCGCCGCGGATCTGCAGCGTCACGGTGGACCACCCACGCTCCCGTTCGTTCATAGACGTGGCGACCGTAAGGTCCTCGGTATTGCTGCGTGCTTCCGGGAACGACGAGTGAAGGTGGCGTGCCGAGGAAGGTCGTCTCGTAACTTCTGCGCAAGACAGGCAGGGTAGTCTTTGAAATCTCCACCGCCTCTCCTGGTCCTGCACCGCGCAGAGCGTCCGTGAAGACTCTGTGCCGAGCCCGATCGTTTGTCTGTGACATTTGACCTTCCCTCGTTTATGGAGCGCACGTGTATTTCAGACTTCGCTGGAGGACCCAAAAACTGTCGGGGTGGCTGGAAGGCGGCGGGAAGTGGAAGGTGCCCGCTCGAGAGAGCGGGCATGAGGGGACAGGCGGCGAAGTCGCCTGGCGGGTTCTCGAGGCGTTTGTTCTCCCAGATTCGCGGTTCGAAAATAGTTTCTCAATTGGTCACGCTTCACAGCTATTGTCGCACTGGGATGATTGCGGGGACTCGGAAAGCGGTTTGCGGGGATACTCATTGGCCGCGGTTCCGGACCCCGCCAAAATGGATCTCGCCCTCGCGACTATTCCTTTATAAGGCCACCGGCCACTTCTTTCATCCCACCGCGGGCGATTGGAGGGATCCGAAGATGGCACTGGAAACAATCGACATGACGCGGGCTCGGGAGGGACTTCGTAGCGCACTCGAACAAGAACGCCCGATGC
>VBMC01000129.1 GCA_005879015.1 Methanobacteriota archaeon | reverse complement strand
AGGCCTCTCCCTCCTCCTGGAATCGGCCGACCTCGTGGAGGGCAGAGGCGAGGCCAAGCCATCCCTCCTGGGATTCCCCGTTGATCTTGAGGGCCTGCGCGAACGCCTCGATCGCACCGGGGATGTTCCCGTCCTTCCGGAAGATGTGGCCCCGTAACAGCCAGGCCGCGTCGTATTCCGGCTTCAGCTGGATCGCGGCGTCGTCCTCGCGCAACGCGCCTTGGAGGTCTCCGCGATCGAACGCCCGACGCGCCGCCCGCATCGTATTCTCGAACCGATCAACGCTCGGGAGGAACCGACCCGCCGTCTCCGGCGGAAACGTCACCCGGACTCCTCCGACTCCAGGTGCCGGAGGCAGGTCGCCCGCCACTTCGTCGCCAGCTCGTGACCGGGTTGGAGGGAGAGGGCTCGATCGTATGCGTCGAGGGCCTCCCGGTACCGTTCGAGCTGCTGAAGGGAGACACCTTTCCCCGTCCACGCATCCGCGTTCCGGTCGTCGTGCTCGATCGCCTGTTCGTACCGCAGCAAGGCCATCCGGGCGTCACCCCCTTCGAGGGCAAGCTCGGCGAGTTGCAGCAAGACCTGCGTCTCCTCTTTGTCGGGTTCGATCGACTCAATAAAGGATTGGAAATCAGCGTCGGTCGGCGCCGATGCCGGGGTCGATTGTGGTTCCTCTTCAATTTCTTCGAAAGCCTTCAACAGGGAATGGAAGTCCCCCGCCGGCTCCGGTTCCTCCTCCGGCTCGGGAGGCGCTTGTTTCGGGGCCTCACGGACCGGTCCAGGTTCCGGCTCGACGGCCGGCGACACGCCCATTGACTTGCGGGCCGCGACGACCATCGGGTTCTCCGGGTCGACGCGTTCCGCCCGTTGGAGCGCGTCGCGGGCGGCTTCGTGGTTGCCCAAGACCGCGTGGGCACGGGCCTTTCCCGCCCAGGCCTCGGCGTCCTCCGCGTCGAAGGACATCACCTTGTCGAAACATTCCAGCGCCTCGCTCGCTCGACCGTGGTCCAGGAGGATCTTCGCCTTCGCGAGCCAGGGACTCACGAAATTCCATTTCAGGGCGATTGCCCGATTGTAGTATTGGATCGCAGCGCCCCATCGGCCCTTTTGTTCGNNNCTTCTGCGGTGTCCGAATCGCCGAGGCCCAGGAGGGCGTCGCCGAGCCCGAGGACCGCGCGGGTCTCCGCGGGGTTCACATCGAGGATCGTTTGGAACAGGACGACGGCTTCGTTCGGATGGCCGTCCCGACGGAGCTGCTCCGCCTTCAGAACGATGTCACCCGACTTGGCCGGATCGATGCGCAAGGTCTCCTTCAGCGCGTCGATGGCCTCCGGAAGCCGATCAAGGCCGAACAACAGGTTCGCCCGTTCGAACCAGGCCCGCCGATTCCCTCGGTCCACGTCGATCACCCGCTGGTAGGATTCGAGGGCCTCCTCCTTGCGGCCGAGCAAGACCAAGAGTTCGGCCCGATCGAACCAGACGGACATCCGTTCCGGCCGATCCCGCAGGAGGCGGTCATAACAGTCGAGGGCGGCTTCGTAATCGCCTTCCCCCAGGAAGGCGAGGGCCTCTTCCTGCAAGCGGGTCGCCACTTGCTCCTCGTCGACCTCGCCGGGGACGAGCTCGTACCGAATCGCCCGGGCGAGGGCGTCCGTCACTCCCTGACATTGCGTGAGCGCCTTCGCGTCCGCGGATTCCAGGGAAGCCATGTCGGGAAAGGCGGATGCGATTACGTCGGCCTGGGCCTCGGACATCCCAGGGACCGCTCCGAGAAAACGCAGGACGTCCCGGCGGGCTGCATCCTTTTCGAGGGCGACCAGACGGTCCGTGACCGCCTTGGATTGGGCCTCCACCTCGCGCTCCTTCGATGCGAGGGCCCGTTCGCGTTCGACCAAGAAGGTCTCTTTCGTACGGAGCTCCTCGGCCCCCGAGCGGGCCCTTGCTTCCAGGTCCGCCTTCTCGGCCTCGATGGCGTTCCTCATCGCCTCGAACTCCGTCGATTTCGCTTCGTCCGCGTGTGCTTCCTCCGGCTCGGGTTCGGGTTCCGGCTGGGGTTGCGGCACCGGCGGTTCTGGCAACGGCAGGGGTGGTTCTGGCTCCGGGACCGGCAGCGGTCGGAACGGATCGGGGCCCGGACCCGGAATCTCTTCCTCCTCCGGTTCGAGGTCCATCGACGGAAGTTCCGGTAGCGGCTCTGAATCCTCCATCTCGGTCGGGGTTGATTCGGGAAGCGGAGGCGACCATGCGACCTCTGAGACCGCAGGTTCGGCCGACTCCTCGGTCGCCTCGGCGGTCTCCGCGGCTCCAGGGGAGAGCGTGTCCGCCCGCAGCCGATACTCCGAGGCGAGATGGGACGGCATCCAGGCGCACCCCGCCAGGTAGTGATAGACCTGAGCCAAAGCGTCGCGTTCCTCCGGATGCGTCGGACTCGACCGGCGGGTGTCCCTCAGGAACCGATGCAAGAGGTCCGCGTCTCCGACGCTGAGTGTGGGTGCGATGGGACCGTCGAGTCCAAGGAGGCGGATCAGCTGGACCGCATCAGCGGCCGACGGCTCGCTGCGAGGCGACTCCCATTCGATCATGCCCAAATCCGAGGAGACGAGAGGGGACTCGCGAGGCGCGACCAGGTCGAGGAGCGAAGGCCCTGGCAACAAGGCCGGATTCAACCAGAGCGGATGATACGCAATCAGGTAATCGATACACGATGCACAGAGGTAATCGCGACTCACGGCGCCGCATCGGACGCATCGTGACGGGGGCACGGTGTGCCGCACCGGGCGGGCCCCATATAAATTCTGGGTGGCCAATGATGGACGGGACAACAAACGGCAGGGCGATGAACGGCCGACATCTTCATCGTTCACCGGAGCGCTGGACGATGGGGCGGTGGAACCATCGATCTCCGCATGCGCCGCGCGCGTCGCGCGGACCTCGCACTGATCTGGCCCGCGACCTTGCAGACCGTATGGGATGACCTGCCCGAGGACGAGCGAGCGGGACTCGATCGCAGGACGTGGGAGAACCACTTCCGGAAGAAGATCGAAGCGTTCGTGGAAGGCAATCGGACGGAACGGTGGATCGCGGAAGGGCCTTCCGGCGAGACCCTCGGCTACGTGATCCTCGGCGAGAGCGGGTTCCTGACGCCGGAGACGCACGCGTTCCTCTATGACATCTGGGTCGCGCCGGATCACCGGGACAAGGGCGTCGGCAAGGCGCTTGTCGACTGGGCAAGCAATTGGGCGAGGGAACGCGGGCACCGGAAGATCAAGCTCGAGGTCGGGGAAGGGAACGAGCGCGCCCGTCATGTGTACGAGAGCCTGGGCTTCCGCGCGGAACGGCGATACATGGGGAAGCCGCTGAAGTGAACTTTTGCCGGTCCGTCAAGGTCGCGAAAACGGTGCACAAAGGGTTAAATAACGGGGTTATTGTCTTAGCAAATGCGGGGAACGACGATGATTCAAGTCACGCTCACAGAAACCGCTGCGAACAAGGTCAAGGAGCTCATCCAGAGGGACGACCCGGAGACGGGCAAGCCTTTGGGAACCCCCGAGGACACGTACCTCCGGATGTACGTGGCCGGCGGTGGCTGCTCCGGGTTCCGATACGGTCTTGCGTTGGATCGGAAAATCCAGGATGGCGATGAGGTCGTCCAGGTCCATGGTCTCAAGGTCCTCGTCGACGGGAACAGCAAGGACTACCTCGACGGCTCGAGCGTTGACTATGCGGAGAGCGTCGCGGGCAGCGGGTTCCTCGTGAGCAACCCGAACAACTGGTCCACCTGCGGTTGTGGCCAGAGTTTCAACCCGAAGGGTGAAGAGGCTCCCGATGCGAAAGAAGGCCATCACGGCCACGCGCACACACATTGACCAGAATCGTCCCTTCTTTTTCCGGCGCACAGAGAAGCGATAGGCGGTCCACGCGAACGGGGCATCTCACGACCGGGATCTGCACGCGTTTGTAACGGGTGGATGCGATGGCCCCAAGAGCGGCGGCGTGAAGCGAACGTTATATCTAGCTCCCGTCATAGGCGGGTGCGGAGGGGTCGTAGTCCCCGCGGATTGCCCGCCGCTTTCGGATGAAACGCGGGGAGGATGCTTGCTCCCCCGCAGGTGAGAGGATGAGACCACGGAAGGTGGCTTTCGGGGCTGTGGCTCTGACGATGGCGATCGGGATCGTCCTCGGATTGTCGATGCTCGGGCCCGCTCCTGTGAGTCGAAGCGTACGCGCCCAAACCGTGAGCCTGACGTTCGGTTACGGGGGAGACATCGGCTGGAACGCGACTGCGCGCACGCGAATCGGCTTGGCGAAGCTCCGGTCGGACCTAGGGAACCTGAGTTTTTTCCTCGCGCTGGGAGACTTGAGTTACAACAGCACTCCGGGGAGCGAACCGAGTTGGTGCAACTTCATCAACTGGAGTCTGAGGAAGCCCGCCACCTTCCCGTTCGAGATCGTCTCGGGGAACCACGAAAGCAACGGGCCGGAAGGATATATCAACAACTTCGTGAAGTGTGAGCCGAACAAGATCCCAGGCATCAATGGCACCTACGGCAAGGAATACTTCTTCGACTACCCGTCGAGCTCGCCGCTCGCGAGAGTCATCCTGATCTCCCCCGCCCTTTCCTTCAGCTCGGGAGCCTGGTGGTCGTATACCGGCAACTCGACCCATGAGCACTGGCTCCTAGGCGCGATCGACTCCGCAAGGGCTCAGGCCATCCCCTGGGTCATCGTCGGGATGCACAAGGTCTGCTTGAGCGTCGGTCCCATGCAATGTGAAATTAGCCAAGAATTGATGGACCTCCTACTCGAGAAAAAGGTGGACCTCGTCCTGCAGGCCCACGACCACACGTACCAGCGGTCGAAGCAGCTTTCCTGCGCCCTACGCGAAGTCGGCATGCCGAACTGCATCGCGAACGGGCAAAGCCCATACGTCAGGGGGGCGGGTACGGTGTTCAGCGTCTGCGGAGTCCTGGGACAGTGGCCTTGGACGGTTCACCCGGTGACCGACGACGAGGCCGCCTACTTCGCGGCCTCCATGGGCGGGAACACGCCGGGTATGGGGAACGGGTTCTGCCGCATCACCCTGACCGCCTCGACGCTGTCGATGAACACGATGTTCAGCGGGACGTACGCCGACAGCTTCACGATTGCCGGGGCTGCCGCGAGTGTCGTAACTTTCTCGGCGGCGACGACCGACGAGGAAACGCGGCCCGCGATCGTGGAGGACGTCTGCTCTTGCTGTTGTGGGACGTCGGCGTAGGGCGTGGCTCGCTGCGGGGGTAGGCGAGTGAACAATCGAACCGCGAATTCGATTCTCGTGAAGAAGACCACGAAAAGCCTCGTTGTCCCGGACTGCTGCCTCGAGGAGCAGGGGTTGTAACGATCGGAGCGCGAAACGGCATCAAATGAATCCCATCCGTGAAACTCACGCCAGTGGGCTTTAACGGGGTGACGGACCTAGTCGAAGGGAATGGCCGTTCCGCGCACGATCCGTTCGGAAACACCCCTCGAGACCTTCATCGTCCGCCCCCCGATCGATCTTTCGGAGGCGTTGAGGGAGGAGCTGTCCGGGATGCGCAACGTCCCGGGCTGGATCTCCGCCGCGGTGACCCGACGGGATGGGCTCGCGATCCAGCACACGTTCGGCAGCAGCCATGAGGCGAACGCCCTGTGCGCCATGGCCGCCGCCATCGTCGGAAGCGCCCGGTCCACCGGCGAGGAACTGAGGCAGGGTGCGTTCAACTATTCGGTCGTCCAGTATCGCGACGGTCTTCTCCTTGTCATGGAAGCGGGGCCGGAGGCCATCCTCGCGTGCCTGTTGAAACGCTCTGCGAACCTCGGATTGGCCTTGTTGAAAGTGACCCAGGTCGCGAAACGGATCGAGGAACGTCTCGAGGAGATCTGAGGGGACCTGACGATGAAACACCGCTTCACGGTCACAGAGAAGGAAAGCGAGGTGCAATTCCGACACGTGTCGCAAGACCTGCTCACGCACAATCCCCGGCAAGGGGTGAATTACTGGGGCGGAGCCGAATATCCGACCATGCTGGTGTGGGCCGGCCGAATCTATGACTTCCTTCGGGTCCTCGAAGGGATTGTTGGTTACCACCCCGCCCGAATGCAAAGCTACCAGGTCGGCTACACCTCCGGTTGGAACGGGGCCGAGGTGAGCGCAGGCTTCCCCAACGATGCGCCGGCCAATGACGGCAAGGTGCACCTCCTGTCCCTGGGGAATAGCATCCTGTCCGGAGCGGGCTGGGGTCGTTGCGAGATCGAGTACGACGATGCCACCGGTTCCGTCCGTTGGGAGTTCTCGGAAGGGACCGCGATCGGCCTCGCGGCCCGACAAGAGGGACGTCGGGACAAGCCTGCATGTCCCTTCGTCGCGGGGTTCGTTGCGGGCTGGACGAACCGCTCGCTCGGCACGAAGAGCGAGTTCCAGGAAACGGAGTGCGTCAGCAAGGGCGATGCGCGGTCACGGGGCAAACCCGCGACCCGAGGATGCTCCATGGGGAATTCGCTAGCTCAATGGAGGAGGACCTTCGGGTGGCGACGGCGGTGGGACCGGTGGGCCCTGCGGGATCGGCGGGAACGGTGGCGGACGGGCTCGCCGTTTCCGTCGAACGAGGAAGACGGTCGCGGTCACCGCCGCGATCACGATCACGGTAGAGATCGCCGTGATGAGGGCCCAGTTCAGGGCGAACCGTGCGACGATGGACCGAGGCTGGCCGACCGCGATTGCATTCGAGGCGGCGCCGCCCGCCAGATCCCCGGTCCATCCGGTGAATGCCCAGAAGACCGAGGTTGGGATGGCCGTCAGATTCACGGTATGTCCCGCGAACACGTAGACGACATCCTTCGTTCCGGCGGCCACCGTGTGGGTGGTCGAATTCGTCGCGTAGGCCACCGACCCTCCGGTACCCACATCGATCGTCAGCGGATACTGGACCTGATAGACGAATGAGGTCGACGCGGAGCGATTCGCAACCCCCGCGAGGTTCGGCGCATCGGACGCCCGCGAGACGTACCGCGCTTCGCGAGACGGTGTAGTGAAACTCGAGTCGATCCGCCAAGCGGTTCCCGGATCCGCGAGGAAGGTCACCGGCTCCGCGCCGATCGCCACCGAATCCGGAGTCCCGTTCCGGACGAAGTGCAGCATCGGGCCGATCGCAGGTAGGAGGCCCGAGTCGACGGAGTAATTCAGGGTGAGCATCGCCTTCATCCGAACCGCCGAGATGTACGTCCCCCATCCGAGCGCGCTACCACGGCCAAATTCTCCGGCGAGCCAAACCAGAGTCGGGTCCGACGGGTCGTTACTTGACCCGAAGTAGTCACCGTAGCGGCATTGGGTCGTGTTCGTGTCACACCAGGATTGATCGAGGCCCACGCCCGCCTTGACGACGACGGGAGGCTGCAAGACTCCGATCGGATCGCCGGTGAGCCGCCCGGTCGCGACGAGACCCGGATATTCGCTTCCGGATGCGTATCCCGCCAGGACGGCGAGATTGCCCGCGCCGTCGAGGGCGAGCGCCGGGTAGAAATAGTGCCGCGAGGTCGACGAGACTCGGAAGTCCTGGTGGATCGTCCTCGCGGTTGTCTCCACCTCAATCAAGCGAACGCATGCCGTCGAGGGGAGCCCAGGGCACACCTCGTTGAAGCCGAGCCAGAGGAGGCCCCGAGACCACACCGCATCCGAGATCCGGAAGTCGGCGGTGTCGAGCGTGTACACGGTTCCCAGCTGCGTCGACGGAGGAGGCAAGGCGGCCGATGCGACCGCACGATCGATCTCGGACACGGCGACCGCATCCGGCGGCGAGCCGCTCACCTCGAACAACTGAAGCGCACTGGACGTGTCGGTGCTCACATCCCACAGCGTCGCAACCATGTACTGGATGAGACTGCGGCCTTCCATCCGGACCGGGTGGATGGAGAAATCCGTCGCATACCGCGGGGAAGGCCACACGGAGGGGCTGAGGGCGCCCGTGACCAGATCGGTCTTGTTGATCACCCAGAACTGGGCGCCGTTAAGGGTGTACGTCGACGAAAAGCAATTCGAATAGACATTCACGGACACGATCACGTTCAACGTTCCGACTCCAAGGATCGGTTGATCCAAACATTCGGACGTGGCCGAAGAGGGGACGCGATCGATCGACCACCCGAGCGTGGGATCCGTTGACCGCGAAGCCGCGACGAGGACCTGTCCGGTGGTGAAGTCGCCGATCGTCACGAACCACCGACCGCTAAGGCCATCGTATTCGATGCGGGGATCACTCAAGAAATCGGATCCGGTGGCGAACACGGTCGAGAGGTCGTATGTCACAAGGGGCACGCCCTCTTTCGAATACACCCCGAGGGCGAGGTTCACGGTCTCCACCACGTGGGCCGGCCCCACGGCCACCTGGACATCGGGAGGGGTCAGGCCACTCGGCTGGAAGGAAAGGGCTTCCCAACCGGTGCGGAGGACAGGGGACAGATCCTGGACGATCAAGCCCGGTGCGTTCGGTTTCCCATCCGGCACGGCGACGGTCCTAGCTCCCGACGTCACCGAAGGGATGTGCGCGCCTCGATTCAGCACGAAACGATTCCCACCGGAATTCGGCGGCGCACCCGCGAAGAAACCGGCCTGCACCAGAACGACCGCGATGAGACACAAGCCCACCGCACGACCCGGCCGCATCGCCGCCACAACCCCCTTGCCACTATCCAGGTCGTCCTAGACCATAAAACGTTCTTCATTTGACGGATGGCTACCGCCCGTCGCCGCCGCGATGGCGAATGCCATAGCGGAGGAAGGCGAGGAGGATGAACACGGCGTCTTCGCCGCGATCCGTCAGGCGGTACCTGACGGTGTCTTCTCTTTCCAAGCGTTCCACGAGCCCCTCCTCCTCCATTTCGTCGAACCGGCGGGAGAGCACCCGCGGCGTGAGGCCGGGATTGTTCCGGAGGATCTGTCCGAACCGATTCAGCTTCAGGAAGGCCATGTCGCGAAGGATGAGCAGCGTCCATTTTCGACCCAGACGCTTCACGCTTTCTCGGATCGGATCCGCCTGATACGCCAGGAGAGGA
>VBMC01000128.1 GCA_005879015.1 Methanobacteriota archaeon | reverse complement strand
TCGAGGACATACTCGCCATTCGTCAGGACGAAGGCTCCCTGATACACGAGCCAGGAGCCGTTGTCGAGTCGATACGAGATTTGCGCGACCCCGCTCGTGGCGTCGGAGGCGTCGAGAGAGACCGTCACGTTGGACCGATACCATCCGTTGTCGCCAACCGATCCTTGCAATACCGCGGAACTCACGGGCGTCGTCGTGTCCACGAGGACGCTCACGGATTGAGTGAGCTCGATGTTCCCCGCTTGGTCCGTGGCATGGAACTCGAGGACGTGCCGACCATCCGCGAGGGTCACGGCACCGGAGTAGGTCGCCCAGGGACCGCCGTCGATCCGGTAGTCGATGATCGCGACCCCGCTCGTGGCGTCCGTCGCCGTCAGCGTGGCGGAGACCTCGGTCACGTACCAACCGTTCGCGCCCTGCGTGCCCGAGAGACTGACCGAGCTCACGGGAGGACTCGAATCGACCGCGATGCTGCGAGCGCGGATCGTCTCGAGGTTCCCGGCCACATCGCTCGCCCTGTATTCCAATAGGTGACGGCCTTCGCCGAGCAGGATGGGGCCGGCGTACACGAGCCAAGAGCCGCTGTCGATCCGGTAATTCACCGCGGCGACGCCGCTCGTCGCATCCGTCGCGGTGAGCGTGACCGTCACGTTGGACGTATACCATCCGTTGGCGCCCGTGGTCCCGGCAAGGGAACTCGCGGTCGCCGGAGGCGTCACGTCCACGGAAACGGAGAGGGAATGGGTCGCTTCCATGAGGCCGGCGACGTCTGCGGCATAGTAGTGGAGGACGTGGTTCCCCTCCGTCAACGTGACTGGGCCTGTGTAGATTGCCCAGTTTCCACCGTCGACTTGAACATACGTGGCCGCGACGCCGCTCCCGGAGTCGTTCGCCGAGAGGCCCACGATGACGTTCGAAACGTACCATCCGTTCGCCCCGGCGGTCCCCGTGACTGTCGCGGTCGTCGAGGGAGGGCTCCTGTTGATGGCCACCGTTGCGGAATGCATCGTTTCCACGAGGCCGGCGTGGTCAGAGGCGAAGTAGTCCACCGTGTGCAGCCCCTCGCCCAAGACGAACGGACCGTTATAGGATGACCACGAACCTCCGTCGACCTGGTAGGAAAGGTTCGCGACGCCGCTCGTGGCGTCCGATGCGCTCAGGTAGCCGGTCACGTTGGAAAGGTACCATCCGTTTGCTCCGGCCGTTCCGAAGAGCGAGATCGTGCTCGCGGGTGGGGTGGTGTCGACCGCGAGGGAGAGGGAATGCGTCCCCTCGACCAGGCCCGCCCCGTTGACGGCGTAGTATTCGAAGACATGCACTCCTTCGCCGATCGTGACGGGTCCCGAGTAGATCTGCCAAGGCTCGCTATCGACGTGACTATACACATTCGAGATTCCGCTCACCGGATCGGTCGCGGACAGGCTGACGACGACAGTCGTGACATACCATCCGTTCGCTCCCGCGGCGCCGGAGACTGAGGCGGTCGTGCTTGGAGGCGTCGTATCGATTGCGATGCTCTGAGAGTGCATCGTCTCCGCGAGCCCCGCGACATCCAAGGAGAGGTAGTCCACGACATGCGGCCCATCGCCCAGAGGGAACGGCCCCGTGTATGCGAGCCACCCACCCCCATCGATTCGATATGAGATGTTCGCCACGCCGCTCGTCGCGTCTGTCGCGTTCAACGCCACCGTCACACTCGACGTGTACCACCCATTCGCCCCGACGGTTCCGGACAGAGAGATGGCCGTCGTCGGAGGAACCGTGTCGACGAGGATGGTGACGGTATGCGACGCTTCCGACAACCCTGCATTGTTCACCGCGTAATAGTCGATGAGGTGGGTCCCATCCATCAGCGTGACCGGGCCCGTGTAGACGACCCACCCTCCCGCGTCGACCTGGACGAAGACGCTGCCAACGCCGCTCTCCGCGTCGCTCGCCGAGAGACTCACGATCACATCCGACGTGTACCAGCCGTTCGCGCCCGTCGTCCCGGCAAGGGTGGCCGTCGTGGCCGGGGCCGTCGTATCGACATCGATCACCTGCGAATGTGTTGCCTCCGTGAGCCCCGCGAGATCCACCGAGAAGTAATCCACGGTATGGACTCCCTGCCCGACGACGAACGGTCCGGTGTAGACGAGCCAGATGCCTCCGTCGATCTGGTAGGAAATATTCGTGACCCCGCTTGTGGCGTCCGTCGCGCTCAGGGTGACGGTCACCGCGGACACGAACCAACCGTTCGCCCCCGCGGTTCCAGACAGGGTGGCGGTCGTCGTCGGGGGAACCGTATCGATCGAGACGGTCCGCGACTTCGTCGACTCCACGAGCCCTGCCACGTCGGTTGCATAGTATTCGATGAGATGCACGCCATCGGCCAGGGTGAACGGGCCGGAGTAGGTCGTCCAATTGCCTCCGTCCACGCGGTACACGAGGCTGGCGACTCCGCTCGTCGCGTCAGAGGCGTTCAGGTACACCGTCACGCCGCTGACGTACCATGGGCTGTGGCCCGGGATCCCCGACAGGCTCGCGTTGGTGGAGGGCGGCGTCGTGTCGACCAAGATCGTCCGGGTAACCCGGGACTCCACGTTCCCGGCAAGATCGGTGGCTTGGAAGTCGACCGCATGACGGCCTTCGGCGAGGACGAAGGGGCCAGCGTACGCCCTCCACGGCCCTCCGTCAATCCGGTACGTGATGTTCGACACGCCGCTCGTCGCGTCCGTCGCGTTGAGGTACACGGTCACGGCCGAGACGAACCAGCCATTGCTGCCCGGCGTCCCGGACAGCGACGCCGTCGTCACCGGAGCCACGGTGTCGACCTTCACGGTCAGAGATTTCGTGGTCTCGGTGAGTCCGGCGTTGTCCGTGGCGTTGTATTCGACGAGGTGCACGCCGTCGCCGAGGACGAAGGGAACAGAATACGTCTGCCAGACAACCCCGTCCACCCGGTACGAAATGCGCGCCACGCCGCTCGTCAGATCCGATGCATTCAGGACGAGGGTGGCAAGCGTGACGTACCAGCCGTTGTTCCCGGGCGTCCCGGAGGCGGCCGCCGTCGAGACGGGTTTCGTCGTGTCGACCTTGACGCTTACCGAATGGCCGATGTCCGAGAGGCCCGCGACATCCGTCGCGTGGTAGTCGAACGTGTGTCGCCCTTCGTTCAGGAAGAAGGGAGCCGCGTACAGGGTCCAGGAGCCTCCGTCAATCCGATAGGAGAGGTTCGCCACCCCGCTCGTGGCGTCTGTCGCACTCAGGACGACCGTGACGACGGAGACGTACCAACTGTCGTTGCCTAGGGTGCCCGACAGGGTCGACGTGGACACGGGCGGCGTCGTGTCGATTCGGATTGCGATGTGATGGGTCGCCTCGATCAGGCCCGCGCCGTTCGTTGCGTTGAAGTCCAGGCTGTGGACGCCGTCTCCCGTCACGACGAACGGCTGGGCGTAGACGGTCCAGGTCCCGCCATCGAGCCGATACACGATGGAATCGGGAGGCGAAGTCCCGTTCACGAGCTGCAAGGTCACGGTGACGGCCGACGTGTACCAGCCGGAGGAGCCCGCGGTCCCGTTCAGGATGGCCCGCGATAGCAGGGCGATGTCGCCGATCGTCCCGTTGACGACCGCGAAGGAGTTCGTCGGCTCGATGTTCCCCGCGACGTCGATGGAATGGTACTGGACGGAATGGGTCCCCACGTTGCTGACCAGGAACGGGAGCGTGTAGTTCGTCACCGGGCCGCCGTCGATCTGGACGGGGGTCCCGGCGACCCCGGAGAGGGCGTCCGTCGGAGACAGGGTGACGAGGATCGGAGTGAGGAACTGGCTTCCGTTCAACGTCCCGGAGAATGCGACCGCGCTGGCGGGAGCGTTCCCGTCCTTCTGGAAGGTCGCGTCCTTGTGGAGCTCGACGTTGCCGGCCCGGTCCGCCGAATGGTAGGTGAGCGTGTGGATTCCGTCGGCACTCACGAGGATTGGGTTCGAATAGGTCCGCACCTGGGATCCGTCCAGATGGTAGGTCGTGTACGCGACGCCGCTGCGGTCGTCCGTCGCGTTCAGGGTGACCGTCACGGTCCCGGTGTACCAGCCGTTCTGGCCCCGCGTCCCGGAGAGGGTGGCCGTCGTGACGGGAGGGAGGTCGTCCGCCGTGACGACATGGGTCGTCCTGTTCGATCCCCGGACGTCCTGGACCTGGAGCGCGGCGGTGTAGAGGCCCGAGGACCCGTAGACGTGCGCCGCGATCGGAGTCGAGGACCAGTTCGTGTCCCATGTCCCGTCGTTCGTCCAGTCCCATCGGTACTGGAGCGTGGCGTTCGGGACGTCGCTCGAGGACGAGGACCCGTTGAATGTGACCGTCGTGTTTCCCTTCGGCCACGTCGGAGAGGTGACGAATCGCGCGGTGGGCAGGCCGGGGAAGAACTCGTTCATGGGGACGGCCGCGGTATCGTTCGCGGTCAGGGGCGTGAGGTTCCAGTTCTCTTCGATCGTGCGGAGGGCGGAGTAGTGGGTGTACGGGACGTTCGATTGAAAGCCGTGTCTCGCAGTGGGGCCAGCCCAGACCGTGTAGAGGTCTGGCGAGCCCCGTCCGCCCCCGTCTTCGTCGAACGTGATAAAGAGGGCCGCCCGTTGCGTCTGGAACACGGTGCTGTTCAGGATCTGCGGCACGAGCCCGGACAGGAAGGTGTCCCCCGCCGTGACGTTGCAATCGTGCATGTCGTGGCAGACGTTCGGCGTGAACCACATGTAGTTCGAGGCCGTCGCCGTGGAAGCGAGGTCATTCAGCAGGACCTGGTTGGACGTCCCCGACGGGACGACCCGGGCACAGCGGCTCGCGTTCGTCGCGATGTCCTTGTAATAAATAAACGGATTGTGCCTCGCCGCGTACGGGTACTGGTTGCCGGCGAAGCAATTGCTCGGCATGTTCTCCTGGTACGCCTTCCAGGTGAGGCTCGTCGCCTCGAGGCGGTCTACGAGGTTCGTGGCGTTCCACGCCAGTCGCGTGCACGCGGTTGAATTCGGAAGACCATCTGTGGTGCAACCGAACGTGCTCGCGGCGGTGAGGCACAGGTAATTC
>VBMC01000127.1 GCA_005879015.1 Methanobacteriota archaeon | reverse complement strand
ACGATGGCGGGACGACAAGAAGCCCGAGGACGCGACTACCACGAAAGAGCTCCTGGAGATGTACAATCTCCAGATCAAGCGAGCGAGGAAGCCCACGTAGGGCCAGCTCAACCGGAACCGGACGGTTCCTTCGACCAGCTCGCAAGGACGTCGCGCAGGCCCTGGGGGCTCGAGAGCCGCACCGCGCCGGGTGGCAGCGTCGCAGATTCGGAGAGGAGTCCTCTTGGAAGCAATGCCGTCCGCATACCGACCGCGGCGGCTCCCTGAAGGTCGAGGGGCGTATCGGAGACGAAGATGCTGTCGCGGGCCGCGGCTCCGAGGGCCTCGAGCGCGGCACGATAGATGCGCGGATTCGGCTTGTAGGCGCGGACCGCCTCCGACGTGATGATCGCATCAAAGTACCTTCCGAGATCGAGTCGTTTCACGAGTCGGTTCACGTTTACGATATCGCCGTCCGTCACAACGCCCAAACCCGCGACAAGTCCCTGGAGTTCGCCGAGCCACTCCCGGCTCACTCCGGGACAGAACCGTGCGCTGGGCTCGAAATCATTCCATGCGCGCCGAAGGAGTTCGTCCGCGCCCGACTCCGTGACCGGAATGCCTCTCGCGGCGAGCAGCTCTCGCAAGACCATCGCGGCGACATCGATTTCCCGAACGAACGGAACTCCCTCCGCTCGCGGGAGGGATGCCGACGTGCGACGAATCCAGTCGTGGGAGGTCTTCTCCGCATCCTGCTCCATCCCAGGAATCTCTCGTCGAAGTCGGTCGGCGATTCGTCCCACCAAGTCGGTGAGGTCCACCAACGTCTCCCCGAGATCAAAGAGGACGAACATCCCGCGATCGGTCATCGGGGGTCCGCCTCAGAGGAATCGTACGCCGCGCCATGAAGCGTAATCGCTCACCCCGACCTCGGGCCCGAGTTTCTCCAGGAATCGGTCGTAATCTTCATCGGTCGCCCGCTCGAGCCATGCCCGGCTTTTCATCGCCACCTCGAAATCGTCGCGGAACTCCTCGCGGAGCATGGTAGCATAATCGGAGCCTGTGAGAAGCGACTTTGCGGCAAGGGCTCCGCTCCCGACCGCATATCGGATACCGAAGCCGCCCACGGCGTCCTGAATGCCGCTCGCTTCGCCCGCCCGGAGGACGCCCGCCTGGGCAGCGATCGAATAGGGATCCGAGTGGAAGTAGCCCTTCCCGTAGATTCGGCCTACCCTTGTCGCGGTCCCCAGAATCTCTCGCACCCAGTCGAGCCGGAGAGCTCGATCCACCTTCGCCACGAGTTCTCCATAGGGCAACGCGCGCCACGAGACGGTGTAGATGCTGTGCGCGCTCGGTCCCGGTAGGATGCACAGGTAGCCCTGCGGGGCGAGGTCGTTGTCGAAGAGCGCATGGATTTCGTCCGACTCGAGATTGGATCCTTCATGGGAGAATCGATACCCGCCCGCGAAGATGTTCACCGAGTTCTTCGGCGCTCCCGTCGCGAAAAGGTCGACATCAGACGGGACCGCTTTCGTCTTGAATCGAACTTGTGCTCCGGCGTCGAGCGCCTGCTCGAGGAGCTGCCGTTCGAGGGATTGCGGCCCGCCCCCACGGTCCACCATGTAGTACGACGGGCCGCGGACCACGCTCACGGATCGACGGGATCTTCGGACGACCCGATTGGCAACCGCGAACGGACGGACCTTCACACCAAAGCGCGCAAGATCCTCGAGTCCGTCGCGTCCGAGGTAGTTTCGAACTCCTTCCGTGTGGGTCCCCGCGCTGGAGCCGACGCGCGTTTTCATTTCGAGGACCTCGACCGATTTGCCGGCCCGCGCGAGGCCGATCGCGGCGGTGAGTCCGGCGACCCCCGCACCGGCGATGCGAACCTTCTCCACCACGACCGCCGCATCGTGCCGAGACAAAATAAACTTCCCTAGCCAGATGTCACGATTTCACCACGGAATGCACGGCGTCCAGGGACTCAGGAACCCCGGTTTATATATGGCCTACCCCATATTGAAATCACTCCCCAACGGCCTTTCGATCCTGTTGTGGCCTACGTGAATCGATGGACATCTACGATCTGCTGCGCGTCCTCCCCCTAGCGTCGGCAGCCACCTGGTTCGTCCTCGCCGGCCTGCAGGTATACCGCGATCGAATCCACACATGGACCGAGACGTTCTTCCTGCTCTCGTGCATCTTCGCCGCCCTGTACGCGACGTGGGATTTTCTCTTCTTCACGGCCGGGAGCATCGACTTCGCCAAGTTCGCGGGCCTCATGTCCACGTCCAGCGCGATTGTCACGAGCCTCTTCCTCTTGCTCTTCACCGTCGTGTACATCGATCGCATGCGTCGCGTCTATTGGTCGTTCGGCGTGGTCGCGATCGCGGTCCTGGTGGTCCTCTGGTCTTTTGGACTCGAGGACGTCGTACAGGTGGGGTCCCTTTGGATCCCGGTCTACAACGAAGTCGTGTTCGAGGACCCGAGGCTTCTTGATCGTGTTCGCCCTCGTCATCGTCCTAGGCCTCGGGACGAACGGGGCGCTAGGCGCCCTCCGCTCGAACGTCCCGCCGCCGTTCTCGACGCTCGCCCTCGTGATCGCGGCGGCGACGATTTACACCCTGTATCCAGGAAGCACGCAGCGGATCTCGGAGGCGGTCCGCCGTTTCCAATCCCGCCGATATTCGATCAAGGCCTCGTTCCTCACGTTCGAGGACGGAACGCTCATCGGTTCAAAGGCGCTGCCGGGCGAGACGGTCATCGACCAAGATCTGTTCGGGGCGACTCTCGACGTGATCCAGAACTTCATGCGGACCTCGTTTCCGATTCTTCGCGGCAAGTCCCTCAGCTCGATTAGCCATGGCACCTACACGTTGGTCGTCGAGCGGGCCCGCCACACCTACCTCACCGTGGTCCTCGAGGGTGAGGAGACGGACCAGCTCCGGAGGCAGATGCGGGACCTGCTCCTCGAGTTCGAAACGAACAATCGGGCCGTCCTCGCGCAGTGGCGGGGCATGCCCGAGGAAGCGAAGGGGACCGACAGCATGTTGTCGGCGTTCTTTGCGGAGGCCCCGCTCCTTTAGGCGTACACCTGGATGAGGCCTACGGGCGAACCGAGGACGAACAGCTTCCGGGGTTTCGGCCGGAGACGGATGATCTTCTGCCGGAGCTTGATCTCCCGGTCGCGGTACCGGGCTTTCATCTCGTCGACGGATGTGTAGGTCTTCGACAACGACTCCCCTTGGTGGAGCAGCTTGGACAAGTAGGTGACCGCGACCATGGCCGCGTATTCGTCGAAGTTCCAGTTGCTGTGAAAGGAACCGTTCTGCGAATACACGTAGGAGGCCCGTCGCATCCGCGTCGGAATCCAACCGCCCGCGATCCCGAGTTTCGTGTGGCGGACGACCACGTCGATCATCGGCAGGAGGTCGAGCAGTTCCCTGCCGTGGGGCGTCAGGAACCATTCCTCCTCGTAGTCCATCAGGAAGTGGGCATCGAACTTCGGTTCTTCCGGCAGCGGGAAGGCCCGGCGGAACGCCCCCTCCAGCTCGTAGCCGGAGCCGAGCCCCTCCAGGTGGATCGCGATCCCGTGTCGGCGCGCGTAGTGCCGGAACGGATCGATGCCCTTGGCGAGGACGTCGAGGAATCGCTTCGTTTCTTCCGGGCCGCGTTCCCGGTTGTACGCGGTGTGGGTCAGGATCACGTTCGACTTCGCACCGAGGCTCGCGAGGCTGTGAACCAAGGCGAGGCAGTACAGCCCCGCATCCGCTTCCACGTCGTATTCGACCGGCACGGAGAGCGTGGACCGCGTCCCGTCCGGGATGTCGTACATGACGAGGTCCCGTACGCCGAGGAGCGCCTGGTCCGCGTCCACCCCGAGCCCGAGGGAATGGGAAAGGGCCTCCCACGACTCGGCAAACGCAGCACGAATCGCCTCCGGCGTCGCGAGTTGCAGCGCCCCCTCACTCCGGGCCGGGAGTGGCGTTTGTCCGTCCACGTAGTCCGCGGATTCCACGAGGCTCTGAAAGAGGTCCTCCTGGAGGCGGTCGTCGACGGGCTCGGCGTCGATGGAATCAGGGGGTTCCAATCCTGGTTCTTCAGGGGGCGCCGGCGACGTCTTCGGCGAGCTGTTGGCGGTCACGGAAAGAACCCTATCCCACTGTTCCCAGGAGTGATTATCAGTTATTTAAGTGCTACCAAAGCTACGAATTGCTACGGATTTGCGGTTTCTGTAGAAACGATGAAATAGGTCGGAGACGATCGGGAACCGTGGCGCGAACCGTCGTCCCGAAGCCCGCGGAAAAGGTCCAGTTCAACATCCGCGTGGATGGCGAGGTGCTCTCGCGATTCCGGGAGTACTGCCGCCGCAACGGCCTCGATCCCCAGGGACAGATCGTGCTGTTCATGCAGAGGGTTCTCGATAAGGAATTCGATTTTCAGGAGCGGCTGTGGTCGGCCCTGAAGGCGCAGACCCCTTGAACATGGATGGCGAGAGTCCCGTGTCGAAGCGGCGCGCGAGCACCGCGAGTTCCCGCGGGGACATAGCCTCCGGAGCGACCGTGAGGAACAGCCGGCAACCGTGGAGGCTTGCGATGTCGAGGCTGTCCTTCACAAACGGGAGCCAGGAGCGCAAGTCCACGTAGAGGGCGAGCTGTTCGAGGCCGACCAGTACGATGTCCATCCCTTCGTGGGCGGCGGCGTAGTTCCCGATCGCCCGGCGGCCTTCCGTATCGAGGGCATTCGGCCGGACGCACGGGACCCCGGGTTCCGGCTGCTCCGTGACCCACACGATATCGAAGCGTTCGCCGTAGCGCAAACGCGCCTTCGTCGGATGCTCCGTCGTCAAGAGCATTCCGCGTCGCGCGCCCACGAGGGGCAGGGCCACCGGGGCGTCCTGCGCATTGATCGTCATGAGGACGTGCTCGGCGCCCGGGGTCGAAGAGGCAATCGCCTCCTGCACCTCGAGCACCCGGTCCACGGAGCCGCGGAGGAGCGCGATCTGTTCCGGCGGGAACGTGCCGAACCCCGCCGCGACGATCACGGTGCCCTTCGAGGCGCTCGCCTGGTTCGTGACCCGCTTGAGGAAGCGCGCCACCGCGTCGAAGCCCGCGAGGGTCGCCAGGTAGTCGAGGTCGTCGAGCAGGACCGCGGTCCCGGGATTCTCCCGGAGAAATTTCACGACCGTGTGCACGAGTTCGAAGTCCAGCGCATTCGGTCGCACGGTCCGTTCTTCGTTGGACACCGTGGTGATCCAGAGAATCGGGGTGCGCTCGAGCCCGAATCGGACGGAGACGCGAGAGGGAGCGAGGCCAGTGACGCACAGCCCCGGGGTCGCGGACACGATGTCCCGGAACGCACCCATCGCGGAGCTCCGTCCGTTCTCGAGGACCAGGTAGTTCAGGCCTCGCTCGAGGCGGTGCCGCGGGGCCCTCGCCGTACGCGCCTCGGTCACCGGCTCGATCACGAGATACCGGTACCGGACGACCGCGTACGCGATGAAGATCGACCACATCAGCGTATACAGAGAGCCGAGACCGACTCGGGTGTCGTTCGAAGAAAGGATGGGCCACAGGAGCTCCGTCACCGCGGCTGGAACCGTACCCGCGATGAGACCGAGGAGGACCACGCCGAACACCCATCGGCTCGGCGTCTTGCGAACCTGCCACCACGAACGGACGAAGAGCATCACGGAGGTGAACATCCAGACGAAGAACACGGGCGCGAGGTAGGCGTAGGTCGGCGCGACCCGGGCGCTGGGACCGAAGGCGTTCGACGACATCCCGTTGATGACCAACCCGGTCATCGAGATCAAGGAGGCCCATGCGAGGCCAGGGACGTAGATCGCTGCGAGGGCCCACGACCGTCGGATCCAATGCGCTTTGGTCGGATACGTGAGGGCGAGTTGGTACAACGTCGCGGGCACGAAGGCAATCGCGACCCAGGTCACGCGGGCCCAGAAGAAGAGCACGTCCGGGGATGTGCCGGGAGCAAGGGACCGCTGGACCACCTCGCCGACATCCCAGACCACGAACGCGATCATGACGAGGAGGACCGACCGGTTTGCGGGGCCGCGGGGATTCAGCCCGAAGACGTACGCGCCGAGAAACGCGCTCACGAAGAGCGCGATGATCGGGAGGACGGCCCCGAGGTTCAGGACGAATGCGACGGACGCACCCGCGGTCATTCGGACACGATCTCGAAGGTCCCGTGCTCGACGAGGAGCGGGAAGTAGTCGAGGTCATGCTCGACCCCGCGCATCTTGACGACGCCGATGTACCGGCGTACGGATGTGCTCATGCCGACGTCGACCTCGCGCAGTCGCAGGTGGATGATCGTGTCCGAGAGGAACTCCTCCACGCCGAAGTGGGCGAAGCGCGTCGCGTCGCGGGGCATCTCCGAGACCAGGAACGTCGTCGCGTTCAGGTCCCGCAGCTCCTCAAAGAACTGGAAGATCTCGTTCCGCGGACTCTCGAACGGCGCGAGGGCGTAGAGCGCGTCGAGGCTGTCGAGCGCGATCAGGTCGCACCCCATCTCCTCCTTGTATCGGGCCAGCTGCCGACGGAGCCCGAGCAGCCACCGCGGCTGTTCCCGGACCTCCTCGATCTCCCGCCGCAGCGCGCGCACGTCGATCACATGGACGCCCTTCGCCTGACTTGGTTCCATCCCGAGCGAGGTCATCTGCGCGACGAGCGACGCGCGGCTCTGCTCCATGGACAGGTAAAGACCGGACGCGGCGCGCTCCTTCGCCTCATGGAACAGGATGCGGTACACGAAGGACGATTTCAGGGAGCCGGGCGGTCCCCCGACGAGGACGATATGGCCGCGAGGGATGCCGCCGCTGAGGCGAGCGTCCAAGCCCACCACGTAGGTGGGAATCTTGTCCGTAGCCTGCGACAACGCTGGAACCCCTCCCGCCCCCGTCAAGAGACGGCGAGATGCGAAAGGCCCGCGCAAGATAAAATGCTATCGCGGCAAAGTCCGGAAGATGCCTGCCCTACGAAGACCAGAACCTCGGTGGTCCACCCCGACGGTTGCCGATCCTTGCTCAGATGATGGGCCCGGGAACCAACGCCGGATCGCGTGACGTTTCACGAGATAAGCTTCTTACGAAAGTATCGTTACCCGACTCGTGATGCCTTCTCGGAGAGCGCGATGTCCGCGAGCGTAGTCGTGGGGGCCCAGTTCGGGGACGAGGGCAAGGGCAAGATCATCGATTTTCTCGCCGATCACGCCGACGTCGTCGCGCGGTTCCAAGGCGGCGCGAACGCGGGCCACACTGTCCAAGTGGCGAACGACCTGTACGCATTCCACCTGCTCCCCTCCGGGGTCCTGCGGAAGCGGACGATGAACGTGATCGGGAACGGCGTCGTCATCGAACCCGCGCAGCTGCTGAAGGAGATCGACGAGACGCGAGCCCGTGGCCATGCCGTTACGAACCTCCGCATCAGCGACCGCGCGCATGTCGTGATGCCGTACCACAAGATCCTGGACGGCCTCGAGGAAAAACTGAAGGGCGACATGGGAGCCGGGACGACCCTGCGGGGAATCGGTCCCGCCTTCGAGGACAAGGTCGGGCGGTTCGGGATTCGCGATCGATGCGGACGCGGTGTTCGGGGAACACGAGGCGTATGGCAAGCGACTCGCCCCGTTCGTGACCGACACGTCGGCCTGGTTGGACGCGGCGCTGAAACGCGGGAAGCGCATCTTGTTCGAAGGGGCCCAGGGGACCCACCTCTGCATCGACCACGGAGTCTATCCGTACGGAACCTCGAGCGACTGCGTCGCGGGAGCCGCCGCCGTCGGAGCCGGCATCGGGCCGCAGTACCTCACGGACATCATCGGAGTCGCGAAGGCGTTCACCTCGCGGGTCGGTTCGGGCCCGTTCCCAACCGAGTTGGAAGGGCCGATTGCGGAACACCTGCGGGAACGGGGCGGCGGTGAATACGGCACGACGACCCGACGTCCGCGACGGGTCGGGTGGCTCGACCTCGTCATGCTTCGGATGGCGGTCCGCGTTAACGGCCTCACGCGCCTCGCGGTGACGAAGCTCGACGTGCTCGGAGGCCTCGACCGGATCCGGGTGTGCACCGGGTACCGCCACGACGGCGGCATCCTCAAGGAGTTCCCCGCGAGCATGCGGATCCTCTCCGAGAGCGGGCCCGTGTACCGCGAGTTCAAAGGGTGGCCGGATCTCCCGGAGGACGAGTGGATCGGAATCGCGGGCCGCGGGCGGCGTGCGCTTCCGGAGACCGCCCAACGATATGTCGCCTTCATCGAATCGCAACTCAAGGTGCCCGCTCGAATCCTGTCCGTGGGCCGGTCGCGGGCCGCGACGATGGGCCGGTGAACCGAGCCTTCAGACGAGCGGTTCCGTCACGTCCGTGGCCCCGATCTTCTCGATGCGCTCCCGGAGCTCGCACGCCTTGCAGACCGCCCTGACAGTCGGCTCGCCGCATCGGACGCACGCGTTCAAGGTGGCGGGCGGATAGGCCGACTGAAGGAGCGGGCGCACCTGATCGTACCCGCTCACGATGGCGTGACGTGTCCCCGGGCTCTCTTCCTCGAGGCGGTGGAGGATCTCCCGAAACCGACCACGCTGGGCTCGTTCCGCGTAGGGACACGTCGCGTCGTGGAACTCGATGCCGCGCAGGAGGGCGTAGAGATACACTTCTTTCTCAGGAATCATCCGCAGGGGCTGGATCCTCGGCACGAGCCCGGGCTGTCGAGTCTCGTGCGGACCGAGGCGGGCGAGCTTCTCGATGTCCCCGCGGGCGACGTTCATGAGGATCGATTGCGCCGTATCGTCCAGGTTCAGGCCGGTGGCGACATAGTCCGCCCCGACTTCGACGGCCGCCCGGTTCAAGGCCTGCCGCCGGAACGGGCCGCAGTAGCCGCACGGAATCGATTCGGGATCTAGGGTCACCACCTCGTCCATCGTGTGCCCCGACGTCTCTTGGTATGCGAGCACCCGATGCTCGATTCCGAGGCGCGCGCAGAGCCGTTTCGCATAGTCGATTCCCGCGGGCCGGTACGAGGCGATGCCCTCGTCGATCGTGATGCCGATCAACTCCATCTCGCGTCGGCTCCTCAAGAATTCGACCAGGAGAGCTGCCGTGGTGCTCGAGTCCTTGCCGCCGCTCATGCCGATCGCGATGCGTTCCTGGCCGCGGAGATGGACTTGAGACCGGAGCTCGCGCTTCGCTCGTCGCTCGACGAAACCAAG
>VBMC01000126.1 GCA_005879015.1 Methanobacteriota archaeon | reverse complement strand
CTCGCTTCCATATACGTTGGAGAATCGGAAGATGACCGGCTTGATCGTGTGGCCCGAGAGGGATGGGTCCGCGTACGAGCTGCAGGCCCGCTCCGCGCACAGCTTCGTCATGCCGTAGACGGACAGGGGCATCTTCGGATGGCCTTCGTCCACCGGAAGATAGCGCGGCTCTCCGTAGACCTCGCGGCTCGAGGCGTAGAAGAGGATGGGATTCGATTCCGCCTTCCGACACGCTTCCAGGACGTTCACCGTCCCGAGTTGGTTCGTCCTCCAGCAGTTGTACGGATCCGTCTGCCCCCAGGCGACCCGGGAGACCGCGGCAAAATGAAAGACCACGTCCTGCCTGGAGACGGCCTCTCGGATCGTCCGATAGTGACGGACATCCCCGCGGATTTTCGCGCAACTCAGGTGGCGCGAATTCGAATCGAAATGATTGTCGAACAGGGTGACGGCATCGCCTCGATCGACGAGTCTTTCCGCCAAGTGGCTTCCAATGAATCCATTGCCTCCGGTGATGAGAACGCGTTCCATGCCCCTTCCTCCGTTAACAGCTCGCGATTGTCTCGAAAGCGAATGTAATGGCAAGCGAGATTCGTGGTCGCATCGGAACCCGTTCCCCCCGGGGAGCAGGGCATGGGTCATGTCTTCGCGTATTCGGATGTGGTCACAACGCAACGCGAATTCCATTTTTTATCCAAGTTGAAAACAAGGCGTTGACGTAGCGCGCCTCCCTGATGAGGAGGTTCAAAAAGTGGGAGTGGAGAATATAGTCATATTATCAAATCGGATATCGACGCGTTCGACTGACGACGCGTCTCCGGCCAACCTCGAGTCGTATCCCGCGTTGATCACCGCGGGCGGGATCGGGACCCGACTCCTTCCTTTCTCCAAGGAAATCCCGAAGGAGATGCTGCCGATCATCGGCCACGACGGGGACGATGCCCTCCAGTTGAAGCCCTTGGTGCAGGCGATCTTCGAGCAACTGTACGGGGCGGGAGTCCGGAATTTCTACTTCGTCGTGGGAAGGGGAAAGCGCGCGATCGAGGACCACTTCTCCCCAGACTCGGGATTCTTGGAATTCCTGAAGAAGAAGGGGAAGAGCCCCGCGAGCATGTCCGAACTGTACGCGAAGATCCGATCGTCGAACCTCGTGTTCTTGAATCAAACGGAACCGCTCGGCTTCGGGGACGCGGTCCTCCGCGGGCGGACCGTGATCAAGGGTCCCTTCCTCGTGCAGGCGGCGGACACGTTCATCCTCTCCAACGGAGACGATTACCTGTCGCGACTCGCCCGGGCGCATCGGAAATACCATGGGGCGGCCACGGTCCTGCTGCGGGACGTGCCCCATCCCCGTTCCTATGGCGTGGTCGAGGGCGACGCATTGGAGCCAGGCATCCTCCGGGTCACGTCCGCGGTCGAGAAGCCGGAGAGACCGCGGAGCAATCACGCGATCATGCCCGTCTATGTCTTCTCGGAGGACATCTTCACCGCGCTCTCGGACATCGGGCCAGGAAGGGACGGAGAATTGCAGTTGACGGACGCGATTCAGCGACTCGCCTCGATCGGGCAACCCGTCATCGGGGTCCTGCTGAGGCCCGACGAGATCATGTTGGACTTGGGCAGCCCAGAGACCATGATCCAGGCCCTGCGCCTCACGATGCAACATGCGGGCGGCAAGGACGTCGACGCGGGAGATTCGGAGGCCTCGGTGGCCGTGGGCGGGATGCAGAATCCGAATTCCATCGAAGGCAACGCCTCGACAGAAAACGGGTCGCTTCCGCCCCTCGTCCCGGTCATGATCGAAGTGCCGCCTGTTAGCACCCCCCACCGAGCGGAAGGTCCGTCGTCGTAGGAAGCGAAACGTGTCGCGGCCAATGTTCACCATTTTTGCTCAGGGATGCCGATTCCGGTGGGAACAGCATCTTCGCTCCCAGGGATAGTAGTAGCTTTCGTGACAGTCCGAGCCACATCATCCTTATCGGGACGATGCCGCGGTTCGAAAATCGTCCCAATACCCATATGCCCTGACATCGGAGGCCGGAGCCTAGGAGGTGAAAGCACCATGGAAGCGACCCGCACGAAGTCAGGGGCCGGGTTCGGCCAGTCGTGGCGCGAACTCTCGCACACCCCGACGTACCAGGTCCCAGTGGTCCTCGGTTCGATCGTGGCGTTGCTCGTCGGCATCCTGACGTATGTCTTCGACGCGTCCGCGGCCTCGAAGATCGTGGCGGCGACTCCGAACGAGGCGTATCTCGTCCTGTTCGGGATCGTCGGCATGATCGGCTACGCCGTGTCGAAGCAGAACGTGCAGAACGGCTCCATCGTGGCCGCCATCGCCGGCTTGGCGTTGGTGGTCCTCGTGGCGACGCAGTTGGGCCTGTTTGCAGGCCTACTCCTCCTCGCCGGAGCCGTCTGGAGCCTCGCGTCGACCCGCTGATCGGACGGCGCTAGGCTGCGTCTTTTTCTTTTCCTTTCCTTTCCTTCTCCGCTGAAAGCGTTCGTCACGACTCCCGACGGATGCATCCGATGCAAACTCGACGGTCCCCGCGAGAAAAGAACCCTTGCCGTCGACAGGGGGCTGTGTGTAACAACGGAGTTAATAGCGCCGGGTTCACATCCTCGGGGAGATGAAACTGACCGAGGCCACGGAAGCCCTCGAGCGGGTGGGTCTCGGCCGGTACGAAGCCCTCGTGTTCGTGAACCTGTCTCGGGCCGGGGCGGTGACCGCGAGGGAGGTCGCCCGCGTGAGCGGCGTGAACCGCGTCCAGACGTACCGCGCCCTTGGCGGCCTCGAGGCCCGGGGCCTCGTCGAGGTGACGTTGGATCGGCCTCGCCGGTATTCCGCGCGTGCCCTCAACGACGTCTTCGACATGATCGCGGAAGAGAAGCGTTCCGAGCTGGAGAAGATGGACGAAGTCCGAAAGACGCTCCTCGAGGCGTGGCCGCGCTTGTCCGGTCGTACGCGCGATCGTCCTTCCGTCCGCCTCCAGGTGATCAAAGGCCGCGGGCAAATCTACCGCACGATTCGGGAGTTCGTGGCGGGCGCCAAGGAGGAAGTCCTTGCGTTCACGACGACGAAGGGACTGCAACGGTCCTATCGTGCGGGGATCAACGAGGCCCTCTTGGCCTCCATGCACCGGGGAGTGCAGCCGCGGCTCGTCACGGACATCAACGAATCAAACGCCGCCCTCATGACCCGTGTTGCGGCGAATGTTCCCCTTCGCCACGTCGAACGACAACGCGCTCGTTTCATCATCGCGGACCGCATGTCAATCCTCGCCTTCCTGATCCAGGACGAGCGCACCATCCGAGGGGACGGAGAGACCGCGTTGTGGACGAACAGCCCTGATTTCGTGAAGGCCCACCTGGAGTTCTTCGAGAAGGCATGGGGAACAGGGATACCCGCGGTCGAGCGACTGCAGCAGCTCCGTCCACACTGATTGCCGTTCTCACACTGATCGTGACTTCGGATTCTGGCGGACCGTTGTCGGAACCGGAGGCCAGCGAACACGGGGCGGGCCAATTCCCCCGCAGCGAGCAGGTGCACGATCTCGACGGTCCCGTCGTCGTTGCCACGGCCGCCTGATCCGATACGAACACTGGGGTCGAGAGCAAGACGGCGGATGGGGCCAATGTCACAATCCAAGCGCGATGTGTGTAGTCCCCCTCGGAGAAATTCGGTCTGGCGCCTGGAAGTCGACATGAGAGACTCTCCCAAGTTGGGACCGTGATTCACCGGATATGATGATCCGAACTCGACGTTGGCGGACCTCAATCGAAAGGACCCAACGGTTGTAACATTGGCCGTTACACATGACGAAATACGTGGAGCATCGCTTCGCCCGGGGAGAAGGACAGGGTGGGACCGAGTTGTCCATCTCATCCCTCAGAGGGGAATCGACATGGCGGACGAACTGAAGAACAAGATGTCACGAAGAAACTTCCTGCGAAACGCAGCGATGGGTGCCGCAACGGTTGGTGCCCTTGCCGCCGCCCCGAGCGTACTGGGCCTGACTGAAAACGTCGGCGCCGACACTTCGTTGGGCGAGGCGGGAGTGCCTCTGATGGCCTACGTGAAGGACGCATCGACCGGGACCGTCGTGGTGATGTGGGGCACGAAGGAGATTGTGACGAAAGACATGAGCCTCGCGTCTCGGCTTCTCCTGTACACGCGCGGGTGATCTCCCATGTCATCCCACCGCGAAGCGCCGGCGATCTCGAAGGATCCCGTCGCGGACAACACGGACCTGTACGCGTTCGTCGATCCCGCGGACACGTCGAAGGTCACGCTCCTCGCGAACTTCATCCCGCTGGAGGAACCCGCGGGCGGTCCGAACTTCTTCCAATTCGGCGACGAGGTCCTCTATGAAATCCTGATCGACAACGACGGAGACGGCGAAGAGGACGTCGTGTACCAATTCCGTTTCAAGACGGTCGTGCAAAATCCGGGCACCTTCCTGTACAATACGGGACCTATCTCTTCCCTTACGGACCCGAATTGGAACGTGCGTCAGTCGTACACGGTCACTCGGATCCAAGGCGACCGGGATGAAGGCCAACGCAAGGTCCTCGGGTCGGACCTGCCAACCCCTCCGGTTCGGATTGGACCGCGGTCCACCCCGGACTACGCATCCTTAGCGAGTGCCGCGGTGCAGGATCTCGGGGCTGGTGTGAAGACGTTCGCGGGGCAGCGGGGCGAAGGGTTCTACGTCGATCTGGGCTCCATCTTCGACCTCGGGGCCCTGCGTCCGTTCCAGAACCTCCATCTGATCCCGACACCGGCCGCCCCCGGCGTGAACGGCACGAAAGGCTTCAATGTCCACACCATCGCGATCCAAGTCCCCAAGACGGACCTGACGCAGGGCGGGTTCAATCCCACGGACCCCGGCGATCCTCGCTCCGTGATCGGCGTGTGGTCCGCCGCGAGGCGACGGAAGGGGCTGGTCCGGGAGAAGCACGGTCGAACCGTGGAGACGGGTCCCTGGGTCCAAGTCTCCCGTCTCGGCGAGCCTCTTATCAACGAAGTGGTCATCGAACGGGGCGAGAAGGATCGATGGAACAGCACGCCGCCTGAGGGCGATGTGCGGTTCCGCGATGACTATGCCCATCCCCAACTCCAAGCCCTCCTGCCGATCCTGTATCCGGGCGTCTTCCCCAACCTGGCGGCCCTCTCGGCATCCGGCGCGTCTCGCGACGATCTGATCGCGATCCTTCTGACGGGTATCCCGCCCGGCATCATTCCGGGGTTCCAGAACTCGAACGGACCCACCCTCGCCGACGAACTGAGGCTGAACCT
>VBMC01000125.1 GCA_005879015.1 Methanobacteriota archaeon | reverse complement strand
TACACTCGACCGGCCTTGTCGAACACGTCGCCCACGCTTTGGAACGGCAGAGAGATCATGAGCAGGTACAGCCCCGCGAGGCTCAACACGAGCGCCGGGGCGGCGTTCGGGACGGCGAGCCAGATCGCCCCGAAGAGCAAGAGGACGAACCCAAGCGGCGCCACGATCTTCCGGCGGACCTTCGGGTTCTTCAGCTGCCGTCCGAGGGCGTAGTAGAGGGACTCCGCGGTGGGCGTCTGCCGCACGTACACACGACGGACATGGTCGACCCGGATCCGGGAGCCGACGATGGGGGCGAACGCCTCGTCCTCCGCACCGTCGGAGACGAGGAACACCCGATCAGGTCGGACTTCCTCGAGCACCTGGTCGAGCTGCTGCGTGAGGATCAGGTCGGAGGTCGGGCCGACGCGCACGTCCCCGCAAATGGTGGCGATCTCGGCGTCCTGGCCCTCCTTCACGAGGCTGTCGTACGTCGACACCGCGCTCAGGAGCGCGTTCACGTCGGAATCCTCGGGGTCGGCCAGGCCGAGCTTCGTCGCTGCGGCAAGGTTGTCCTCCCGGCCGACGAGGGGCGCCCTGATCCCGGTCTTGACGCCGATATCGTCGTCCCGGTCCACGCAGAGGACGAGGATTTTCATCGACATGCCTCTAGTCGTCCCTCAATATATCAATCTTCTTTAGCGATTGGCGAATGGACAAAACTCAGAAGAGTCCGAGGCCCTCTTCGATGCGGCCGAGTTCGATGGGCGTCGTACGCGCGCCGACGACGGCTCCATGCGAATTCGCGACGATGCACGCACCGACCTGGGCGGCACCGTAGTTCGCGGTCGTGATCATGACGGGCACTCGCAACGCGGATTTCAGGAGGTCCATCTCCGCGGGCCGCGCGTGCGGATGGCACACCGCGCCTTTGTTCGTCGCGACCGCCACCGCGCCGACGGTCCGGATCCCCGCGATGGTCCCGCGGACCACGGGCACTCCGAGGACCTCCTGGATGACGTCCATCGCCTCGTCGTCGTACCCGGGATGGACCACGGCTCCCTGGTCGTTGCAGAGCACGTTGTTGCCGACGGCGCTCAGTCGGTGCGGGAGCGGATAGACGCCGTCGCCGATCCTTTCGATCTCGTCTTCCTCGATGAACGGAGACGCGAGGATCCCCTTGGAGTTCATTGCGATCAACGAACCGACGACGGTCGAGTGGGCCACGTGGGTGACGACCGGGGTGGCCTCAAGAGCCCCTTCGAGATGACGGATCGCGGACTTCGGGACGTCCGATGCGATGATCAGCCGTTCGTCGTTCGCCGCGCAGAAAACCCCCACGTAGGGGTTGCCCGCGACCTCCAGGCGCCGAAGCAAACGGGTCCCTCAATCCTCCGGGAGAGAAACGACGGCGGAGCCGTCTTCGAATTTGATCGCCTTGATGCGGATGCGTCGGGGCGGGTGTTCGCGACCCTGCTTCCACAGGTATTCGTTCAGCACGTCGTCGATGAAGATCCGGTCCGGCTTGAGATGCTGCTTCACGTGCTCGCGGATCGCCTTGACGGCCCGCGGTGTCCGATCCGTGCGGCTGGCGGCCCACGCCTTGCGAAGGGGCACCACCATGATGCGCTCTTCTTCCTGCTCGGCCATGGCCTCACGCCTTCAGCTTGTTGCGGCGCCACGACCGCTTCTTCGGATGGCGGGTGAAGTTCCGCTTCGTCCGTTGGATGACCCACGCGGGCACACGCCGATTCGATTTGACGGCCTTCATTAAGCGGAGCTTCTTCGCGTACGGCTTGTTCTTCGCCATCGCTCAACGCCTCTCGATCTTGATGTCCCGCCGCTTTGGGATCACGCGCTCGAGGATCTGTCGCAGGGTCGGATCGTCGATCTGCCGTTGCACGCGCCCGCTCTGCGCCAACTGGATGAGCTGGTTCTCGATGTTCTCCTTCAGCTCGGGATAGGCGAGCTCAATGCGGCCGAGTCGTTCCCGCGCCTCCGGCGTCAGGATCTGGCGCAGGATCGTCTGCCGCTGGGCCTGGACCTGGTCGCGGTATTGCTGCTCCGCCGCGGCCTGGCCCTGGAACTGTTGGAGCTCGGCGAGCTTCTTCCGGCGAATCGCCTCGAGTTCGTCGTCGTCCATCGCCATGCCGTCAGGCGCCTCCCGCATATTTGGCGAGTTCCGGATTCGTCTTCGCGAGTTCCAGGAGGATCTCGTGGGAGAGGGAATCGAGGAGTTTGCGGCCCTGGGCGCTGATCGACCGGCCCTTCTTCTCCGTCTTCGACAGGAGACCGAGCGACTCGAGTTGCTGCATCGCCTCGCGCGCGATGGACCGGGAGCCCTTTCGCGGATGGTAGGGAGCCGACCCGTCATCCCGACGGCCGCCGAATTCCGCGGCGAGGCGCGACGTGCCGACCGGACCGTGCAAGTAGACTTTTCGCAAGACGGCGGCGACGCGGCGGTACCACCAGTCCGGCTGCACCGGAGCCTTCTCCGTGTGCACTCCAGTCCGAGCGAACGGCGCCCACTCCGGCGGCTTGATCTTGCCCTCTTTCTGCAAGCGGTCTTTGAGTCGCTCGATCAAGAGGGACGGAGGCACATCATATGCGGTCGTCATCGGTAGCGCTCGGAGGATTCGGGCTTCATAAATCAAGGTCGTATATGAAGGCTTGCGTGCTCCCTCCGAGTCGCGGTTCAGTGCGTTGCCCGAGGCGAGGTTTTCCGGGAGGAGCGGGCCTTGTGGCGGGGGGCGCGAACAAGCGATCGGCGCATCTCCCTCGTCCCCTCGAATCCCAGGCGACGATAGATTGGTTCGCCAAAATCCGAGGCGTGCAACAGCATGATCGGAATGCCGCGAGACCTGGCCCACCGGATCGCCACGCGAACAATCCGGGTCGCGTGGCCCTCACGGCGATGGTCCGGCTCGGTGAACATCGAGAGGAGATACGCGGCGGCCGTCCCGCTTCGACCCGGTCTTGGCTGGACATCCATGATCCACACGCAGCCGCTCGCGACCGGCTCGCCGCCGATCTCGACGATGAACCCTACGAAGCGTCGCGAACGCATACGATCGCGCGCCCATCGACGGTAAACCGCATCCGCCGCGTCATGATCACGAATCGAAAAGTTCGCGATCGACTCCCACATCAACCGACGATGGCGGACGAGAAGATCGAGATCCTTCCCGGTGGCCGTGCGGACGACCGTTCGGACCACGCCGCCAGATTGAGGAGCCACGTTAACCCTTTGCGGGAATGAAGGCAACCTTAAACAAGGTTGATTCGAGTCCCAATCCGGAGCGGACTCCGCGGAATCTTCATTTGGCTTCGATGTCTCCCTCTCCCGTGGATCCGGAATCGCGATTTCTAGTCGCCGTCACCGGAGCTTCCGGTGTCGAGTATGCCAGGCGTCTCATCGAACTCCTCGGAGACCGCACGGATGTGATCGTCACTAAGGATGCGTCCGCGGTCATCGAGATCGAGACGGGCCTCTCCGTGAAGGAGTTCGTCGGTCCCGCGGGGACGCTCTATCGAGGAGAGGACTTCGCCGCGCCTCCGGCATCAGGATCGCATCTCTTTCGAGCCCTGGTCGTCGTGCCATGCAGCGGGACGACCCTGGCGAAGATCGCGAGCGGGATCGCGGACAACCTGGTTACGCGGGCTGCGGCCGTGGCACTCAAAGAGCGCCGTCCCCTCATCCTCGTACCCCGAGAGACGCCGTCGAGCGCCATCGCACTCGAGAATCAGCTGAGCCTGGCCCGTCTCGGGGTCGTCATCCTTCCCGCCTCGCCGGGCTTCTACGGGGGACCGAAACGGATCTCGGACTTGGTCGACTTCATCGTCGCCCGGATCCTGGACCATCTCGGGGTCGAGCACGCGATCGGCGTACGATGGACCGGTCTCCCGGAATAAGCTACATCATAGCTGGGCCGACAGATCGAGGTATTCGTCGAACTCCCCGTTGAGTCGCTTTAGGTCCGCGTCCGCCAAACGACCGGGCGTGACGCGAGCGATCACCGTCACCCCGTGGACGAAGGCCATGTCGTTCGCCTTCCTGAGGAATCGGATGACGTCCGCGAGGGAGCCTTCCGCGATCACCTCGTCCAGCCCGTCGTAGAGGATCGCGCCTCCTTTCCCTTCGCGCGCGAAGGGCAGGATCGCCCGCAGCCCCGCAGGATCGAGGTCCTTCGGCGCGATGGCCCCGGAGGCCCTGTCGGATATCTGGACGATCGGTGCCTTCTTCACGCCGAATTCAAGACGCAGCCGCTCCGGAGCCGCGTGGGTCATGATCAACGCGGGCTTGCCCCCTTTGACCAGGTCTCGCATCCACGTAATCGCGATCGCGGGATTGTTTGCGACGATCAGGTAGCGCTTCCCCACGTCGAGATGACGCAACCGTCCGCCGCAGTTCGCGCAGGTCAAGGCCCGCGGGTCCGTCCCTTCGAAAACGGTCTGCAACTCGCCGCACGACTCGCATCGAAGGGAGACCTGTTTGCGTTCGCTCAGGACCCCGGCGGCGATCGGCTTCCGGCAGTTCGGACAACGCATCAGGCCGGATGCGCAGCTGAAATGGAACAAGGCTCCGCACGTACAACGATACGTGCGATCCGATTCATGGATCTCCTTCAGGCAATGGGTGCAATGACCGACGACCGGGGCCGCCTCCGCCGGCGGTGCCGGTGAAATGATCTTCCGGACGACGGTTACCTCCTCCTCGACGACCGTCGGCGGCGCCTCCCTGAGATGTTGCTTGTAGTACGTCCGAGTCACGAAGCCGAGCATCAGGACCAGGGTCAGGGAGAGGATCCAGTAGATCAAACCGGTGATGACGGCGCGGATGCCGATGACCCATAACGCGGTCGGGACGAAGTAGAAGAGGATGAGGACCCCGATGCCCGCTTTGCCGGCCCGATGAAGCCACTTCGCCCGGTACACAGCGGGACGATATTCGGCGGGATGCGAACCCCGGAACCGCTGGTACGCGCCCTCCTGGAGTCGCGAGATCGCGTAGCACGCGACGAGCATGACGCCAAAGAGGACCTGCGGATTCTCCGGGACGTCAAAGGTTCGGAAGTAGATCGAGTCGCTCG
>VBMC01000124.1 GCA_005879015.1 Methanobacteriota archaeon | reverse complement strand
CCGCGCCCACGTCGCCCTCGAGCTGAAGCGCCTGAAGACCTCCGGCCGCGTCCAGGAACGAATGGCGCACGTCGCCCACGCGCGCTCCCGGCGGAAGGTGTACGAGCTCACCCCTGCGGGCCAGGAGATCGCCCGCCGCATGCGCGAGCACGCGCGATCTCGGACCGTCCAGCTGAACGAGCCGCAAGGCGTCCGGGAAGTCCTCGGGTCCGATGCGATCGAGGCGTTGCGTCGGTCGGGCCTCCGGGAGTCCGAGGCCGTCCAGCAGGTCCTCGCTGCGGATGTGATCGAGCTCCCGCGACCCGACGCCCCGAAGGTCCCCGTCCCGAGCCGACCCTTCTTCGGTCGGACGGAGGAACGGCAGAGGCTGCAAGCGTGGCTCGCCGCAGAGGCTTCCTCGGTCGCGGTCCTCATCGGGGTCGCGGGGATTGGGAAGACGGCACTCGTCGTACGGCTTCTGGCGGACGAGCCGCGGCCCACCTTCGTGCGGCGGGTGTACGCGCACGACGACGCCCATGGCCTCCTGAGTTCCTTCGCCGATTTCCTCGCCCGCCAAGGTCGTCGACGACTGAAGTCCGTGATCACGCGGCCCGCCTACGATCCGACCGAGGCCGTCGCGGTGATGCGGGGAGACCTCTCCGGATGCGTCGTCGCGATCGACGACCTGCACGCTTCGCCCGCGGCGGATGCGCTCCTCCGGGCTTTCTTCGAAGTCCCCGGGACGACGAAGATCCTCATCACCACCCGGACCCAGCCGACCTTCTACGAACGGTCGGATCTCGTCGCGGGGCGGGTGTTCGAAGTCCCTCTCGAAGGACTCGATGAGGGCGCGTCCAGGGAACTGCTCCAGGCCCGCGGCGCCCGGATCGAAGCGGACGCCATCCAGCACGTCATCGCCGCGACCCACGGACATCCCTTGGCGCTCGAGATGTTCGCCGCGAGCGGGCTCGACGCGGGCGCGGTGGAGACGGAACGGTACGTCCTCGAGACGGTCCTGGAGGGCCTCGACGATTCCTCGGAGGAACTGCTGCGGACCTTCGCGGTCCTGCGACGGCCGGCCCGGTCCCCCGAGGCCCTCGGGGCGACCTTGTCCCAGCTCCGCCGCCTCGTGCGCGGGGCCCTGCTCCATCACCGGGAGGACGGGTACCTGATCCACGACCTCGTGAAGGAGTTCTTCCTTCGACGCATCGGGGAAGCGGCGCGGAGGGATGCGCACGCACGGGCCGCGGCCTACTGGCAGTTCCGAGCGGACGGCCTCGAGGAAACGTACCATCGGATCGAGGCGGGCGACCTCGACACGGCGAGGATCCGGCTCGTGGAAATCGGGCCCGGTCTCGCGGAGAGTGCCCGCGCGGGGGACTTGGAGGCGGCCTTGCTCCGGGTCCCGCGGAGTCCCCGCCTGGACGGCATCCTCGTAGAGACCGAGGTGTTCCTCGGAAAATTCGCCGAGGCCCGAGCGGCCCTTGAGCGAATCGGCGAATCGGGCGGGCAGCTGGAACGACTGCGGGCCCGCATCCAGCTCGGTCGAATCGAGAATCGGCTCGGAGCGTACAAGGAAGCGCGGGCCGTTTTGGAGGCGGCCGCGGGCGACGCCGCCGCGGTTCACTCGCCGGAGATCGAGGGCGAAGCCCTTCGCGCCCTCGGGGGCGTGGAACGCAAGCTCGGGGATCTCGATGCCGCGATCGCCCATCTGGGCCGCGCGACGGACGTCCTCCCGAATGGCTCGAGGGAACGGGTGCGCGCGCTCACGGATCTGGGAGTCGCCCTGATCGCGCGGGACGACATCCCCGGCGCCAAGGCCCGGCTCCTCGAGGCGGCCGCGACGGTTCGACGGGCCACGCGGGAGGATGCCGTGATCCAGATCAACCTCGGGATCGTCACGAGTCGCGAAGGGGATCCGCGGACCGCGGCGGCGACCTTCGCTCGTTCCGCGGACATCGCCCTCGCGACCGGAGAGATCCGCTTCGCCGCCTATGCCCTCGCGAACGCGGTCGACAATTTCCTCCGCATGGAGGCGGTCGAAGAGGCCGCATCGAGCGCGGAGCGCGCCCTCGCCTTGGCCACCACGATTGGCGATCCCCTCGCCGTGTCGACCGCGCGGGCGAACATGGGCCTCGTGTTTGCGAAGCGGGGCGATTGGGCCAAGGCCGAGGAACAGCTGCTCGGCTCCGTCGAGATCATCAACCGGCTCGACAACCCGTACTCGCTGGCGACGCGGTACGAGGAGCTCGCCCGACTCTATGACGCGCAGGGACGCGGCGGCGATGCGGCGTCGTGGCGGACGCGCGCCGAAGGCTTGTTCGCGCGGCTCCAAGGCAGCGCGCCCGCTGCCGGCCCGTGATCTCGATCGGATTCCTCCACTCTCGCTGGACGTGGCTTTTTCAAGACCGATGCCCACTGGAGGGCGTCGGACAATCGGCCGACCAAATGGTTAAGTAGGTCAGACATGATGCGCGTCCATCCGCGGGTCAATCCCGCGGATCTGCGGGATGGGACTCATGTCGCCGACGTCGCCTAGGAAGGCGTACGCCCTGGGTTTGGTCGTCGCCATCGCGCTGTTGTCCCTCATCTCCGCCGCGCCCTCCGTCCGGGCGACGCCGGCCCCGATCGGGCCCGCCGCCGCCATGACCGTGACCCTGGTCCTGAACCAAGGCGCCTTCCTGAGCGGCGACGTCGCGTCGGTGAACGCGATGGTGTACCGCACTCCTGGGCCGGCGAACTACACGTACAACTGGACGGTCCGAGACACCTTCGGCCGCCTCCTGAACACGACGGTCAATGGAGGGCCGACCTTCCGGTACTCGATCCCGCTCAACTACACTGGCCTGCTCACGTTCTTCGTGAGGGTCGACGACGGACAAGGGCTCGCGTCGAACGCCCAAAGTACCGTCACGGTCAGCGTGGCCGTGATGTCCCTCCGGCTGGACCGCGGAGACTTCGCTCCGGGCGACGCGATCACCGCCTCGTATTCCGTCACTTCCCACGTGATCCTCCGGCCGACCTACGACTACCAGGTCGCCGACAGCAGCTTCACGATCGTCCTGAACGGCAACACGAACAACACGACCTTCTCCTTCCGTACCCCAGCCCCGGCCGCCAGCCGCACATACCGGTTCCTCGTGACCGCGAGGGAGGGGACGAACACCTCACAGGCACAGCTGACCATCGGGCAGGCGACCGGCGATTTACTGGGGGCGACGTTCGACCGCGCCTCGTATATGCCGGGCGACACGATTCACGCGCACTTGACGGTGACGCCTCGGGGCGCCACCCCGTTGCCGCTCCAGTTCATTTGGACCCTAAGCCTGGGCGGATTCGGCGGTTCGCCGACCGTCTCCGCGATCACGACCGTCCCCGAGGTTGACCTCACGCTGCCGATTCCCCAGGGCGTGGGCACCGGCGACCTCGTCGTGACCGCGACCGAATCGAGCACGGGCACCGCGATCGGGCACACGCTGCACATAGGCACGACGAACGCGCTGTGGTCGACGGACATCGGGGGCGTCCCCCTGTTTGCCGTCCTCCTGGGCCTCCTGTTCATCCTCTTGCTCGTGGCCGTCCTCGGGCTCTGGCGCCGAGTCGGCGGCGGCCATCTCATGGGACCGAGGGCCGCACCGCCGCCCCCGCCTCCCGGAGGTACGACCCAGGCACCAACCACGATGCCGATGTCCGTGATCTGCAATCATTGCGGGAAGTCGATCGACATCACGACGAGCAAGCGGCCGATCGAGGTCATGTGTCCCTCGTGCGGCGAGACGCAGCTCGTGGCCTGACGAGGACAAGGTTCTTAGTCGTCGGACCGTTTCCCATCGCCTCCCCGAGGCGAGACAATGGCGGAACAGGACGAACTCATTGCGGCAGTCGTGAAGGACGACACGGTACGGGCACGCGCAATCCTCGACCACGATCCGCATCTCCTGCGGATGCGCACGCCGAACGGGACGCTTGTCCTCACAGCGGTGTACCATGGGGCGAACAAGGCGCTCGAGCTCCTCCTCGAGCGGACACCCGAAGACGCACTGAGCCTCCACGAGGCCGCGGCGACCGGGAACGCGCGACGTCTCAAGACGATCCTGGGGCAGTCCCGGACGCGCGTGAACGCCGGGAGTTCGGAAGGCTTCACGCCCCTCGGCCTGGCCGCGTTCTTCGGTCATCTCGACGCCGCGAAGGTCCTCCTCGAACACGGCGCGGACGTGAATTTCAAGGAGTCGAGCCGCTTCGCGAACACCGCGCTCGATGCGGCGGTCGCGGGGGACCATCCCGAGCTCGTGAAGGCGTTGCTCGCCGCCCGCGGCGATCCGAACGTCCGGAGCGAGGCGAACTACACCCCGCTCCACAAGGCGGCCGCGCACGGAAATCTGGCTATCGTACAAATGCTGCTCGACGCGGGGGCCGACCCGAAGGCGACCCGCGACGACGGGTCCACGCCCATCGCTGATGCGCGCAAGGAGGGTCACGAGGCCGTCGTGAGGCTCCTGCAGACCCGCGGCGCGTGACGACTCAGTGCTCCTCGATGAACATCCAGCGGTGGCCCTCGAGGTCCTCCGCCCGGTAGATCCGGCCGTACGGGTTGTCCTGAGGCTCCGAGAGGATCGTGGCTCCCGCGCCCTTCGCCCGCGCGAAATGGGCGTCCACGCTGTCCACGCGGACGCTGAGGCCGTCGATCACCCATGGGACCGCTGACCACCGTTTGGCCGCGGCACAGGTCTCGCGGTGGTGCTTCGGACCTTGGTAGTCCGGCGTCGGAGTGGCGAGGAAGATCCGACCACCTTCGAATTCGAGTTCCGCGTGACTGATCGTCCCATCCGATTCGGTGATTCGATCGAGCTCCCGGAACCCGAAGGCGCGAACCAACCAGTCGATTGCCGCGGCTCCGTTCTCATACGCGATCATCGGAACAATCCGAGCTCGCTCGGTGCGGGTTTCTTGAACCGTGGTTCCCCCCATGCCAGGATGTCCTGGGGCGTACTTAACACGGCCGTCCCGATGTACCCGCGGGAGTGGGTTTCCTGCGGCCCGTGTCTGCGTCCGTGCCCTTTTCGCATCCCCCAGGTACAAGTTAATATACTATATGAACTCATATCCATCTCGAAATGCGAGTGCCTCCCGTGCCGCCCAAACTGGTACACAAGGGGCCGACCTTGGATACGCTTCACATGGTGGAATCCGTCCTTCGGAAGTTTGACGAACCCCTGAGCCTGAACCGAATCAAGGCTCTCTTGCCTCGGAAAATGATGCATGCACCTCTGAGGGAGGCAATCGAGCACTACAAGCGCCTCGGTTGTGTCACGGAAGGTTCGAAGGGGGTGATGTGGACGCTCAACGTCCAACCCGAGCTTTGGAAGGTTGTGGAGGGTTGGGAGGCCCGTTGATCTGGCTCGCCTCACGGCAAGCGAGGTGCGGATCGGACCGCGTGCCAGGCCTTTGCCGTAGACCATATTCCGAAGGATCGAATTCCGAACCATCTGGCCGCTCGCAGTGCTCTCCCCTCAGCGCTCACGAACTCGTGGCGATTCGAGCTGCCGCTTGCATATCGCGGTGTCTATACCGTTCAGTCCGCACCGGGGGTCGGTACGGTCGTCCTCATCCTCGAGATTCTCTCCCACAGGGAGTACAATCGACTGTTCGGATATCGGTAAGGAACGCTCAAAGATGAGCTCGAAATTGCCTTACGGAGCGAGCCGCCATTCCGACAGGCCGGTCATAGGCGGGCAAAGATCTCGGCGATGCGACGAAGGCCTTCGAGGATCGTCTCACGGGAGGCGGCGTACGAGATCCGGATGTGCCCTTCGCCGGCCTCACCGAAGGCGCTCCCCGGTGTGACCGCGACGGAAGCCTCTTTCAAAATCCGCTCGCACAAGGTCGCACTGTCGATCCCTGCGTCGATGCGCGGGAACACGTAGAACGCCCCGTTCGGACGGAACGTGGAGAGACCCTCGATCTTCGCGAGCCCCTTGAGGACCAGGTCGCGGCGCGCCCGGAACTCCTTCACCATGGCCTCGAGCGGGGCCGTCGGTCCGCGGAGGGCCGCGACGCCCGCCTTCTGGGCGAACGCGGTCGCACAGGTGATCGTATGCTCCTGAACCTTGGAGATCTCCTTGAAGAGGGGCGGCGGGGCGACGAGCCATCCCAGCCGCCAGCCGGTCATCGAATACGTCTTCGAGAAGCCGTTCACGGTCACCGTGCGATCGAACATGCCGTCCAGAGACGCGGGCGACACATGTTCGCCTTCGTACAGGATCTTCTCATAGATCTCGTCGCTCACGAGGATCAGGTCGTGATCCGCCGCGAGGTCGGCCAGCGCCTTCGTCTCTGCCCGCGAATACACGGAGCCGGCGGGATTCGAGGGTGAGTTCAGCATCAGGAGTCGGGTGTGCGGCGTGATCGACTCGGCGACCGCGTCCGCGGCCGGGACGAAACCTTCGTCATCGGCGGCGTGCACGGGCACAGGGCGGGCCCCAGCGAGGGTCACCATGGGGGCGTACGAGACCCATCCGGGGTCCGGGATGATCGCTTCATCTCCTGTATCGAGGAGGGCCATGCACGTCATAAAGAGGGTATGCTTCGTCGGAGCGACGAGCACATTCTCCGCCTTCGCGGGAATGCGATTCTCTTTTTGCACCTTCTCCGCGACGGCCTGTCGGAGCTCCCGGATCCCTGGAGCGGGTGTGTATTTCGTGAAATCCGCGTCGAGGGCTTTCTTCGCGGCATCGACGATGTGGGCCGGGGTCGGGAAGTCCGGCTCCCCGATCGCGAGGGAGAGGACCTTCTCGCCGCGCGCCTTCATCTCCGCGATGAGGTCTCCGATGTGGACGGTGGGCGAGGACTCAACCGAGCGGACACGCTTCGCGAAATGGACCATGCCGGTGAAGAATACAGTCGACTAGAAAGCTTCACCGCCAGACCACATTTTGCCCCACCGTCGGAGGCCGGCAATTGGCTTATGCACGAGGTGGTGCTATCGGCGCCGCGCGGATCAACGCCCCTGGGGAAGAACGGGAGGAGGACGGATGGAGCGGGACGGTGAAACGAAGAATCCGCTTCATACGGACCTGCACCGAGTCCTCACGCTCCGCCATGCCGTGGCGATCTACGTCAGTTCGCTCCTGGGGTCCGGCATCTTCGTCATCCCCGGGCTCGCGGCTCGCATCGCGGGCCCTGCGTCGATCATCTCCTGGATCCTCTTGTCGCTCGCGAGCTATCTCTTCGCCTATACGTTCGCGAAGCTCTCCGCCCGGAACCCGGAGTCGGGAGGAATCTATGCCTTCGCGCGGGAAGGCCTGGGCCGGGGTGCGAGCGCGGCGACCGCCTGGCTTTTCCTAGCCTGGGCGGTCTTGGGGGCCCCCGCGGCGACCGTGGCGGCGGCCTCGTACCTCACGTTCGTCCTCCCGCTGAATCGCCCGGACGTGTTCCTCGTCGCGGCGGCCATCCTGATTGGCGCGTTCGGCGTCAACTACCTGGGCATCCGTTTCACCGGTCGCGTGCAAGTCGCGACCGTCGGCGCCATCCTCGCGGCCCTCGCGATCGCCGTCGTCGCGTCCGCTCCGAGGATTTCCCCCGCGAACTACACGCCCATCCTCCCGAACGGACTCGCTTCCAT
>VBMC01000021.1 GCA_005879015.1 Methanobacteriota archaeon | reverse complement strand
GATGCGGTTCGCGCCGCGGGATGGATCGGTCCAAGGCTCGGATCTGCGACCTGCGGCGCGGGGATGTGGGGCGGGATATTAGCCCTTTGCGCGGTCTCCCCACGCTGAATCGACCGGGTCGCGAACATCTGCGCGCCGTGCGTTTAAGAGGCGTCTCGCCGTTCCTCGTGATTCGTGAAACTAGGGCTCGTTCAGTTCACGCCCGCCTTCCGCGCGACGACGCCAAACTGGGACCGTATGGCTCGGTGGGCCGAATCCGTGCCCGCTGACATCGTCGTCTTTCCGGAGCTGGCGAGTTGCGGATACATGTACGAGAACCGGAAAGAGGCGGAGCCCCATGTCGATGGGCTCACCGCCCTCCGACCCATCGAGAGAGTAGCCCGGTCGAAGGGACGCCTAATCGTGGGCGGATTTGCGGAGCGTGCCGGTCGGACGTTCTACGACTCCGCCTTCGCGGCGGGACCTTCGGGCACGACGGTCTACCGGAAGATCCACCTTTGGAACCGAGAGACGTTGATCTTCGACCCCGGGACCGAGCCCGTGACCGTTGACTTCGAAGGCCATCGCATCGGCCTGGAGGTGTGTTACGACCTCCAGTTCCCCGAGCTCGCGGCCTTCCTCGCGCACCAAGGCACGGAACTCGTAGTCGCACCAACCGCCTGGGCTGAGGAGGCCCAGGGACCTCTCCACGGTCTCCACCCGTACAATCACTTGGCCATCGCGTCCGCATTCGCCCACGGGATCTTTGTCGCGGTCGTGAACCGAACCGGAGTGGAGCGCGGCGCCCGATTTCCCGGCCAGTCGAGCCTGACGAACCCGTTCGGTCAACTTGAATGCCTAGTGGATGAGGAGGGTGTGCTGGTGAAATCCCTCGATTTCTCGTTGCTCAAGGCAGCGAAGCGGCCGAACCCGTTCAACGATTTGGATCATGATTCCAAGCTTCGTATCCTTCCGCCGGAGCAACGGACCTGACGCAATCTTGCGGAGGGTGGCCCGGGGCCGCGAGGAGACGGCGCCGCCGGCTTCATTTCCCCCGTGCGCCGGAAACCGAAGGCGCACGCCCCGTCCGCGATGCCCGGCTCAAACGGCTCAATCAGATTCGTCGGAATCAGCGGCTCGGATCGATCCGAAGAGCCCGTCCTGTTCCCCGTTCGGACCTGCGGTGAAGAACAGGGTGTCGGTGGGACCGTTGTTCGCCGCCCCGTGGCCAAACTCGAGGGCCCACAATCCGTCGATCGCAATCGGTGTCTCCTCAGAGTCCCTCAGCACACCCCGGAACGCGAAGTGGCCGTCGGGCCGCTCCTCATAAGCGTTGATTCGACCATCGCCAAAGTTGCCCACGAGCAGATCTCCCCCGAAGCGCCCGAAGTTCTCGGGTGCCATCGCGAGACCCCACGGCGCATTCAAGGTCCCGTGACGTGCGACGCGCGCGAGCAGATGACCCGCGGTGTCGTACGCATCGACGAACCCGAAGCCGTTGCCATGGAGCTCGTCCCCCGTTGGCCCTTGCTTGGCGTACGTGACGAAGATACGGCTGCCGATCGTTTGGATCCCAAACGGCGCATAGCCCACGGCGATTTTCTCGTCGACGAACCCTCCTTCCGTGGTCACGGGAGCCCATCCGCCGTCGAAGGCATCGACTCGCGCGTTGGCGAAGTCCGTCGCATAGAGCATGGGCCCGGCCGTCGTGGTCGCGATCGCAAGTCCCTTGTAAATCGCGCCCGCTCCGGAGGAATCCACCTTGATCTCGGCGACGGTCCCTGCGGTGGGAGTCCACCCGTTGATCGTCCCGGCTTCCGTTGAGAAGATGAACCGAGCCGATACGTTCGAGGGGCCCACGGGGAAGCCCGAACCGCCGTTGAAGACGAGCCCGGTGGGCCCGCCTGCGACCGTCACTTCGAGCCCCAGCTTGGCTCCCGCGGCGTTGTACAAGGTCGATAGATCGGCATGGTTATCGGCGACCCACCACGGAGACGCAGGGCCCGCATCGAGCCCCCAGGCGTTCAGGAGGTGCGGGTCGACGACGGTGTTCGGTACACCGTTGCTCGAAACGAGCGGCGTGACCTCGTACGCACTGTCATCGGAATTTCTGTGCGCGGCTGCAACCTGGGGCGCGAGCAAGCAAGCGATGGACACCAACGCAATCACCAAGACCAGTTTCCTCCCCACACGCGCCGACGCAGAAGCCCTCGCCACCGATCTCTCCTCCCTGAGGCGCACCACCGGTCGTTGCGTAAATAACCGTATGCCAGAATCCGGCGAGGTCCACTGCCTAGTGGGGTCGGATGGATGGAGACGCCGAACCGCCCGGTCTCGCCGTCAGTCGATCTCGGCGGGCGCCTTCGGAGAACCGCGAACGTTCAGGACCATGTCCCTCGCTTTCTCCTTCGACGGATAGATGCAAAACGTCATTCGAGTCCGCCATTCGTTGTTGACGGCCGCGAAAATCTCGCTGAGGCCCTGGCAATCCTGCTCCGTGATGTGCACGACCCCGAGATTCAGGTCGAACTCGTAGCGCGTTGGCTCCCCCCGATGGAATTTCAACGGGATCCGTCCATAGAGCTTGTAATGGAACTGTTCCAGCCGATCCAACACGTTACGGAGGAGCTGCTTGTTCTCAAAGGGTTCGAGAGGATCGAAGTCTGGCATGTGGCCACCATCCTTACCGCCAACAGGTTCAGGGGAGGTCTGCCCAAACCTTGCCGGCCTCCACCGTCGTCGGGTGTGAATGGACCGCGGATCGCGCGGGTGGACCGACGACCTGGCCCGAGCGGACGTCGAAACGGGATCCATGCCAAGGGCATTGCACCACGAATCCCGCGAGTCTTCCCTCGCACAAAGGTCCGCCCAAATGGGTGCAGGTGTTGTCCAGACAGTACACCTGGCCGTTCACCTTGAACAGGGCAAATCTCCGCCCACGTACCTCCACACATTTCGTACCTCCCTGGGGGATGTCCTCTTCCGCCGCCAACCCAACTCGCATGAAATTGCATACTCTCCTCGGTTAGAAAAAGGTGCGCCGAGGCGCTAGATGGACCTGGCCTTGAGTCGCGACCGAGACTTCAATCGACGGGATGATGGCCACTATCGGGCAACGAACTCGCGGTAGACCGTAATGGCCCGCTCGCTGCTGTGCCAGTCGCCGGAGAGTTTCAAGGCCGGGAGGCGAGATTGACTCGCGCGCAGCGCGAGATATTTCGCGGAGTACGGCGTGTTTCTCGCGAGTTTCTTGAGGGGCTTGAGTTCATCCTCGCGGGTGCCGACCTGGTCGAGCAGGTCCAACAGAGATCGTCCCATCGCAAGCCTGAGGAAATCCACCAGGTCTAGGAGAGCTCCGCCATGACCCTTGTCGAGACTCTTCAGGTAGAGGCGCTTGTCCGAAGGCAGGATGTGGACCGGCGGCCAGTTGTGCTTCAGGAAGTGCAAGTTGAGGAGCAGTCGGCCCACCCGACCGTTTCCGTCGCTGAAGGGATGGATCGATTCGAACCCGAAATGCATCCAAGCGGCAACGGAAAATACGTCCTCCCCCAACAGGTCCTTCTTTGCGTACCCCTCGATCCACTCGTCCAGCATCGGGACAACGCGCTCCATTCGAGGCGGCACGTGCCGACTGCCCGCGATCCGGACGTTCAGCCTCCGCCACTGGCCCGCGTCGTCCTTGATCCCGCGGAAGACCGCCTCGTGAAGTTCGAGGATTGTGGACAAGCGAATCGGCATACCCTTTCGGGTCAGAAGGTCCTCGAACGCCCTGGCGTGCTGGACCGTTTCCAACACGTCGTGAAGCGGATGATTTGGGACGCTTCTCCGTTCAAGCAGGATCCGCTCGACATCCCGGCGGTTGAGCGTATTGCCCTCGATCGCGTTCGTGCCCCACGTGTTGAGGGCGCCTGCCCTCTTCCACACGCCCGCTGGGATTGTGTCGAGAGGGGTGCGCGTGAGGAGTTCTTGTCGGAGGGACTCGAGTATGGTTTCATCCATTCATTTATCAATAAGCATATGCACTATATAAGTACGTATGGAATAGCGTCTATGTCGTCACTATCACATACCGGGCGGAAGAGACAGCGTGTCTTCAATCGGGGTGCTCTCCTTACGGAATATCGACCCGGTAGAATCTGAATCTCAGCCGCGACTGGTCTCCCCCCGCAATTGGGTTTTCAGGAATCGAATCGTTCGTTGCCAGGCGAGCTCGGCTGCCGGCGCATCATACGCGTCAGGTCGGTCTTTCTCGAAAAACCAGTGCTTTGTCCCAGGATATGTGTGGAACGTGACGTCCTTCCCACTGGTTGTGCGGAGGACCTTCTCGAGATCTTGCACGACGGCGGGGGCTTCAAATTCGTCCGTCTCAGCGAAATGTCCGAGGAAGGCCGCTCTGATCTGGGAATAGTTGCCATCTCCCGTCCCGTAGAAGAGGACGACCGCAGCCACGTCCGCGGGGAGCTCCTGCGCCAACCAAAGTCCCCAAAATGCGCCCATGGAAAAGCCAACGACTCCGAGGCGTTTTCCTCTCACCCCCGCATGGACTTGAAGGCCTCTCACAGCGCTTTGGATCTCTCGGCCGGCTGCTTTTTGATCGACTTTCGACATTAGGTTTTCGGCCCCGTCCCTGGTCGAGGCAGTTGCCCCGCGGTATAGGTCGGGAGCGAAAGCAACGAATCCAGCCGCTGCGAGCCGATCGCACAGGCCTTTGAAGAAATCATTCAGACCCCACCACGCATGGAGGACGAGGAGGCCGGGCCCGCTGCCCGTCTTCGGGACTGCCAGATATCCTGAGGCCTTCCCGTCTGGGCTCCTGAGCTCAACCATTGCCATCTTTCACATCGCCTTGACAGGAGAGTGGCCGATTCGACACTTGAACCTACGCTTGAACGGACACCGCAGGTCGACCCCGCGAGAGAAGACCCAGAGGTGGACCGGATCGGATTCGAACAGCCGACTTCCACATTCCCCCAGCCGTCGTTCCACAATATTCCCTGAACTGCCACAAGCCGGCGGCTCCATGGTGCGATGAGTCCGGATTGCTTAAGGCGCCCCTCCCATTTGGTTGTCTTGCTTCCGGCCATGGCCATCCCTTCGATCGCGCGAGAGAATGTCCTCGCGTTCCGACAACGTGCCACCTTCCTACACAGGCGCCTACCGCCAGGACGGCTCGTCGATGCCGCGTTCGCGGGACTTCAAGACAGCGCTCCTCGATCCGCGGTCCTGGCGCTCCACGCGCGCGTAAAGGACGTATCGCCGTCCGCCTGGAGGGATCCCCGGTTCGTTCAGGTGTGGGGCCCAAGGGGCGCCGTATACGTCGTTCCAAGTCGCGATGTGGCCGTTTTCACGCTTGGTCGGTTCCCACGCAATCCCGTCTTGGCAGCGGCGGTGAAGGCCGCCGCCGAAAAGGCCAAGCGCGCGTTCCGCAATCGACGAGCTCAGCCGGAACGCATTCTCTCCGATCGAGCCGCTGGGGTGAATTTTCGCGAGTTGAGAATCGCATCGATGACCGGCGCGGTGAGGATCGAGTGGGATGGGGCCACGACATCGTGGCGGCTTGTCGAGGCTCCGGCCGAGGCCCCGGAATCCGCTCGGCTCGAGCTTGCTCGTCGGTTCCTGCGGTCGGTCGGGCCTTCGACGCCTCCGGAGTTCGCTTGGTGGTCGGGCGGGTGGGCCGGATCCTATGGCGCATCCACACGCGGAGAGCTATCCGACGCGCAGCAGACGTTTCGTTCGCTCGAAAAGGAACTCACCGAGGTTGAAGTTGCAGGTCGGAAACAGTGGGCCCTTCGGACGGACCGCGTCAGGTTGGAACGAGCGGTACCCGTCGAAACGGTGCGCCTGCTGCCGGCCGGGGACCCGTTTCTGGCGTCCGCGGACCGGGCGTTGCTCGTCCCGCAGCCACGATTTCGATCGGAATTATGGCCCAACTCGGTGTGGCCGGGTGCGCTCTTGGTGAACGGAGATCTCGTGGGTACCTGGCGTCGGCAGGTGGGCCGAGTCACGGTGCGAGCGTGGCGACCGTTGGAACCCGAAGTCAAAGAAGCAGTCGAGGAGGAGGTCTCCCGGATGCCGATCGAATCAGCCACGAAGGAGGTCCGTTGGTCGACGGGCGCTGGGCCCCTTTGAGTTGCGCGACGACCGCTCGTGTGCTCGAGAACGATGCCATCGCACCTTGTGTTTGGCGCTAGTCGTGCTCCGGATGGCCCTTCATCCACCGCTTCTCGTCTTCGTTAGGGGTGAGGGGATATCCGACCGACCAGAGGAACACCCGGGCGGTCGCGGGGCCCATGTGCTTGAACTTGTATTGAAGATCCTCGAGTAGCTTCCCTTCGCGCTTCCCAAAGCCGGCGATGTACCCCTTCACCGAACCGTGCTCTTTCGCCAAGTCCAAAATCGTCTTGGCGTTCTCGACCGTCGCGCGGATTTTCTTTTCGTTCCGGACGATTCCTGAATCCTCCATCAATGCCCCGATGTCGCGCTCCGATAGCCGTGCTACCTTCTCGGGTGAGAATTCACGAAATGCTTTTCGAAAGTGGGGCCACTTTTTCTCAATCATCCGCCAATTCAAGCCCGCGCTAAAGATCGCCCTGGACATCAGGTCGAGGTACCCCTGGTCATCCTTCGGGGGGACCGCTTTCCATCCCGGCATGGGAACTGCGACCTTGTTCGCTGTATTTATGCCTACCTTCGCGGCAGTCTTCGCCCCGCCTTGCGTGGTCGTCAGGAACGCCACTTTCGGCTGCTTGGCCGGAACGGCGCGACCGTACCTTTCACCGAAAAGTGGACCGGGTGGGATTTGAACCCACGGCCTCTACCATGCCAAGATAGCGATCTTCCAGCTGATCTACCGGCCCGCGGGCCTTCGATGCGAGACCCGTCATTAAAGCCTTGTCCTCGTTGAACGCGGTCGCATCAGGTGGCATCGAGGCCGCCATCATTGCCCGATGGCCGAAGGCGCTCGTCGGTGACGCCCTCCGCGCCGGCAGATCAGGTGCGTGTGGTACTCTAGGGACGTTCCCAAGTCGTACCTGCGCGCTCTCGGCGCGGCATCCGACAACGGATAGCTGCACCTGATCGTGTATCCGAGGCGTCTTCGGCCCTGATGCCACGGTCTTTCGCATCAGGAGACCGACCGTCCCGACCGGCGCGGGGACGAAAGCTCACGTCACGCCGCGGTCTTAGTCTTCTTTCTCGAGGGCGACCCGCCAGCGGACTCTGCGAACATCTCCAACGGCTTCTCCCTTCGCAGTTTCTCGCCGGGAATCGGGACTGGGTACTCGCCCGTCAAGCAACCGAGGCACACGTCGTCCCGCGAATGCTTCAACGCAGAGATGAGGCCGCGGAGGGAGAGGTAGCCGAGGCTGTCCGCATTGATGAAGTCCGCGATCTCGGGGACCGTCTTCTCGTTTGCGATGAATTGGTTCCGCGTCTTCATGTCGATCCCGAGATAGCAGGGGAAGCGGATCGGCGGGCACCCGATTCGGACATGGATCTCGCGAGCGCCCGCGAGGCGCAGGATCTGGACGATCTTCCGGATCGTCGTCCCGCGGACGATCGAGTCGTCGATCAGCACGATCCGCTTGTTCTTGACCGCAGACCGAATCGGATTCAACTTGAGCATGACGCCGATCTCGCGCTCCTGCTGATCGGGCATGATGAAGGTCCTCTCGATGTAGCGATTCTTGATGAGCCCTTCGACGACCGGGAGTCCGGACGCCTGCGCGTAGCCTTGCGCTTGGGCCCGACCCGACTCCGGGACCGGCACGATGATGTCCGCCGTGATCGGATATTCCCGGGCGAGCTGCTCTCCGATCTTCACGCGGGCATCGTACACGAGACGATCGTCGAGGACGCTGTCCGGCCGTGCGAAGTACACCCATTCGAACATGCAATGCGCCGTGTGGTTCGGATGGGGCAATCGGGTCGATTCGAATCCGTCCGCGCGGAGCTCGACGATTTCTCCCGGTTTCAGGTCGCGGATGAACTTGAACCCGAGGGCGTCGAACACGACGCTCTCGGAGGAGATCATCATGCGGCCGTTCCCCTCGCCGACGCACAGGGGCCGGATGGCCAACGGATCCCGGATCGCATACACCGTATCGTTGATCATGAGGGCGAGGCTGTACGCGCCCACGAGACGGTTCGTGAACTCCCGCAGGGCCCGCTTGACGTCCCCCGTGTTCGCGATCTCGTTCGCGAGGAGGCGCACGATGACCTCGCTGTCCGATGTCGTCATGAAGGCCCATCCCTTCTTGCTGAGCTCCTCGCGGATTTCGTTCGCGTTCGCGATATCCCCGTTGTGCGCGAGGGCGATTTCCCCATACGACGTGTTCACGACGATCGGCTGGGCGTTGTCCAACACGCTGGAGCCTGTCGTCGAATAGCGGACGTGCCCGATCCCGGAGTTTCCGCGCAGACCGAGGAGGTCCTCTTTCGTGAAGACCTCGTGCACGAGTCCCATCCCGCGTTTCGCCTTCAGCCCCCCGTCGAACACCGCGAGGCCCGCGGACTCCTGGCCGCGGTGTTGAAGGATCCTCAGACCGTAGTACAGGTCGGACGTGACGGGGGAGGTCCCCGTGCATCCGATGATTCCGCACTTCTCCTTTGGACGAGGGTCGGAGTAATCCGACGTCCCCGGGTCGCGGGCCATGCTCAATGCCTCTTCGCCCAGGTGAAATTCCGGATTCGCTTCGTGCGACCGAAGCCGCAAGAGGCGCAGTACTTCTTTTGCTTGTGATAGGCCCGTTGTCCGCATCGACGGCACCGGATGTGGACGCTCTTCCTGCCCATCTTGCCGAGCGAAGCGGTCCCCTTGGTCACGACGGCCACCTACGTCAGGGGGAGATGTAAATGACGTTGTCCCCGCGTACGATCGCGAGGTCCATCTTGCGCTGGGACTGGTTGTCCTGCGTCTCCTCGGCCGCGCGGAGGACGAGGTTCATGTGGGGGTCGAATCCTTCGAGGATCCCGCGGTACCCCCGCCCGCCTTTCAGCTCAACCATCACATTCGAATTGATCCTTTGGTTGAGGAGAGAAAGCGGCTTAATCATCGGACCACGCCGCAGCCATGGAGGCGGCGTACTTAAAGGTTTACGGGAGGGACGACGGTGTGAGCCGACAGGCTGCGTCTTGGTGACCGAACCGAACATGAAACGCCGCTACGTTAGGCGACGTCGACGCTGGAGCACGAGCCACAACGCAGGGGTCGCTGCGAAAACGATCAGGAGAGCGATCGTGCCGAGAGGAAGAAGGAACGAATTCTGCTGGACGGGCGCTTGCTCCGAGGTCCACACGAGCGAGAAGCTTCCGGGACCCCCCGCGGTCTCGGCCACGAGGGTCACGAAGTTGGATGTCGACCAGGGGAAGTCGAATGTCCTTGAGAGTCCCGGCGTCAATACGGCGTCCAGCCCGAGAGCCATTTCCTCGTCGTACACGAAAACGTGCACACTTGGAACGGACGCGCTCAGTAACGAGATAGTGAGACGATTGTCCGCCCTCGGGGCGAGAGCGGCCACGAGTCGTTGATTGGCCGGGAATTGCTGAACCCCAGAGAAAACGAAATTCCAGCCCACCGCAACCTTACCCGAACCCACCAGGTGCAAGTCATATGTCCCACGCTCCAGCTGAATGAGAGTCATGCCACTGTGGCCGACCCAGTCGGGCGGGAGGCGCGTACCGTTTTGGCTGAGCGAGGCGTCCATCGTTGAACCTCGGTCCGCGGACACGATGAGATAGTATTCCCCGCGTTCCGTGAGCTCGAACGCGTAGTCCGCCGTCCCCGAGACGAAATAGATGCCCGCCCCAATTCCGTTGGACACGGGTGAGGTGTCGTAGGGTGGTCGGTTCGGCACCCCCGCCGCGACAAGGGCCGTGACGGTGAGGAACAGTGCGAATACCAGTGAGACGACCGACGCGATCGCGTGTCGCCTTCGGGTCAGGCTCCGCTCCACGTCCGCTCCAATCGAGTTCGACTCATAAGAATTACGTTTTGAATCGGTGGCTCGCGGTCACCGGGCGCGGCGTGAACGAGGTCGAAGCGAGGGTCGGGCAAGCATCGAGAACCGAAAAGGGAAACCCGAAACGTCCTTGACCTCGTCCCCATTCCCTCCGCCATGGAGGAGGGACCGATTCCAGGTGCGCGCGTGCGAGCAACGACCAAGCACGGGACACTGACTGTCGACGAGATCGCGGCGATGCAGCCAGGCATGGCTCGCCTCATGGACGAACTCAGTCGAAGGTATTGGGTGCTGTACTACGCCGCGAAGGCGGGGAACTGGGAGCTCGCGGCATACATGGAGCGAGAGTCGGAGAAGATTCTCCAAACCGCGTCCGTGGCCAGGCCGAAATATCGGGATGACATCGCGTCCTTCGTCCGCGAACGGCTCGGTCCGATCGCGCGGGCGGTCGACGCGAAGGACTGGCGCACCTTCGACTCGGCCTACCATCGAGGCATCGACGATTCGAATATGTATCATGACAAGTACAACAAGCGGTTCATCCGATTCCGGCTGCCGGACCATCCTCCCGAGTGGTTCGACCTCACGGCTCGATAGGTTTTTGGGCCGCGGCCCCGTGCCGCGGTCGGGATCCCGATGGACTATGTCGCCTTGGGCCGTGGCGGCCCGAAGGTCTCCGCGATCGGACTCGGCATGTGGCAGGCAGGCGGCAAGGCCTGGGGGTCCGACGTGCGGGACGCGGATTGTCGGAAAGCGATGGAACGTGCCGTCGAGCTCGGCATCAACCTGGTCGATACGGCCGAAGCGTATGGAGACGGCCACTCCGAGACGGTCATGAGTCGGGCGATCAAGAACGTGGGCCGCGACAATGTCTTTGTCGCGACGAAGGTCGGCGGGTGGCACCTGCGGCCGGACGACGTCCGGAAGGCGTGTGCTGCCAGCCTCAAGCGACTCGGCGTCCGCGAGATCGACCTATACCAGGTGCACTGGCCGGATCCGTGGGGCCAGGTCCCGCTCCGAGAGACGATGAAGGCGCTGGAGGCCTTGCAGAGGGCCGGCAAGATTCGTCATATCGGAGTCAGTAACTTCGCGGTCCGAGACATGCGGGAGGCGAGGAGTCACCTCTCCCGTACGGATCTGACCTCGAACCAGGTCCGGTACAATATGCTCCAGCGGGACGTCGAGAAGGAAGTCCTGCCGTATTGTGCCCGGGAAGGGATCGGGATCCTGGCCTGGAGCCCCATCGGAAAAGGCCTCCTGTCCGGGAAATACCATAACGGCAGGAGACCGAAGGACCGCGTGCGCTCCGACGAGGACCTGTTCAAACCCGCAAATGTTCGGGCCAGCGCTCCGCTCGTCCGGGAGCTCCGTCGAATCGGCAAGATCCATGGGAAGACGCCCGCGCAGGTGGCCCTCGCGTGGTTGCGGCGCCATCCTCATGTCGTGCCGATCCCAGGCGGGAAGAGGCCCGCCCAGGCGGCGGAAAATGCCGGGGCGGCAGGCTGGTCCCTCAGCGCGCGCGAACTTCGTGGGCTCGACGCGATCGTGCGCCGCACGCGGCTGGATACGTTCTAGGGGCCGGGTGGCCCAGGTTTCTTCTTGCGCATTCGCATCGCTGCCGCGGCAACCCCAATGACGACCACCACGACGATCACGCCACCGACGATCAGGAGCGTGTTGTCGCCCGCGGGCGCCGGTGCCGCGTTAACGACGAACGTCCCGCGCTGAACGCTATAGCCGTGAATGTTGCAGAAGTAGGCGAATGTCCCCGCCGTGTTCGCGGTGTAGGTGAAGGTCGCGGCCGTTGTCTTGCTCGAGAACTGGTACGACCATCCGTCTCCTGAAGTGTTTGAATGGCTGTTGTCCACATCGATGATGAGCTGGTGCGCCATCGTGTCGTTCGAGTACAGCTGGAAGGTGACCACGTCACCCTGCTGGACCGTGAGCGTCGGTCCCGGCTCCGTAATGCTGTTGGGACCCTGCCCCCAACCCGCGGGTGCGGTGAAACTGCCGTAGAGGGTGATCGTCACGGCCTTCGATGGGCGGGGTCCGATCGAGGACATCGCCCCCAGGGCCGGAGCCGCGAGTCCGGAGGCGACGATCGCAAGTCCGAGCGCCGCTAGGAGTATCGTTTTGGATGTACCAGACATGGTCCCTTCCTCCCGCGCGGCGAGCCGGTATCCCCGGATAAAGGTTTTCCGTAATGCGTACCTCTCGGGGCCTCACGCAGTGCGGGGGATGGGATTTCCCGCTTCGCGCGGTCCGCGCGAGGCTTTTGAACCCATGGACTCCTGCGAGACCGGATCTTAAGTCCGGCGCCGTTGTCCAAGCTTGGCTACCCCCGCGCCCGGCCCATCGGGCGATCGGTATAATGCTTTTGTTGCGTTTCTCGGAAGTTTCTTTTCCTCAGCTTTCGTTGCGGACAGGAATGCGATCTCGGATCATCTGGCTCGAGCTCTCGATCTTACTATTGGCACTCTTATTCGCGGAATTCGGTGAAGTCCTTCGCGAGATCCGGACGGATGTCGTGCTCGACTGGTTCATCACGCTCGCGCCGCTGATTTGGATCGACGTTTCGATCGTCGTCCTGTACGCTTTCTTCCGACTGTACTTCACCCCGGAATTGGTGCCTCCGAGGACAAGCGCTGCGATGAAGCGCGTGAGCGCGTTTCTCGTCCCGAACACGCGAGTCCTTCGAGGCGGCACTCGCCTCCGGAAGGTTTGGGCGATCTCCGCGGTCGTCTACGCGGTGACCTATGCGTTCCTGCAAGGTGTCTTCGTGGTGGACCTTTCGGGTTCGCTTTCGCCGGTCTTCGTCGTCATCGAAAGCGCCATCGGCTACGGTCCCGGTATCGCCTGGGCTCCGACGACCACCTTCGGCATCCAGCTGAGGCCCTATTCGGTCGCGGCCGCCGCGTCGCTGTCGCTTCTGTCAGGACTCGTGTTCGCATTGGCCTTCCAGGTCATCAATACGACGGGTCAACGGGGGGCGAGAGCCCTCCCGGGTCCTCTTCTCGGATTCGCCGTGATGTGCCCGGCTTGCGCGAGCGGGCCGGTGTCGGGCCTGTTCCTCGCCTACGTCACGCCGATTGCATTCATGGGAGGGATGGGCTCAGCGTCCGCGTTTTCACGGCTGCTTGGAGCCTCTACGCTCTTGCTCATCCTGACGCTGGTCCTCACCTGGACCATGATTTCCTTCTTTACGAATGTGCTTCTGCCCGACTTTCCTCCCGCGGCGATTGAAGGCTCCGCATCGACGTACACTTGATTCGCGGCGGCGGACGGGGAGGTTCCAGCCTTCAGGCCGTGACGGTGAGGGTCCCCCACATGCCTTTATCCTGGTGGACCTTCCAGTCGGTCCGATCGACCTGATGGCACGCGAAGAAGTAGGTGCCTGGGGTATTGATGACGAACCAGAATAGGAACGTGTTTCCGGGGGCTACATCGTGATCGACGCAGGAATCCGGGCAACCAACGCGGCTCAAGTTCGCCCAGGAATCGTGGTATCCGGTGTACTCGTCGACGGTGGCATTCCCAATCGAGTCGTCCGTTAGATATCCAGGGTTGTTAGACTCGGCGAGCGCGAGGGCGTATTTCACGCTTTTCAAGATTGTCGCTCGGTCTTTGTCGAACAAGAGGAACTCGTGATCCATGGTCCCGCTGTTGTTCATCGTGACCACGATGAGCTGACCCGCCTTCGCCGTCCAGTCCGGATTGAAGTTGGGGGCGTCGTACCCGACATCGAACGTCATGAGGTGCTTTGTTAAGTCCGCCGATTGCGTTGGCTTCAACGTCGGGAGGACGACCACGTCCATCACGGCTGCAGTGAGTGCAACCGCGATAACAATCGCAATCACGATCCACAGAGCACCCTTTTTCGGCGCGGCCATCGGGGCCGTGCCGGACGACGGTCCAGCCTCCATCACGAACCCAGCGAGCGGGGCATCAGCTATCTCAGCTTAAAGATTCTGAAAGGTTCGTGCGCGTTCGTGCGTGCGTGAATGTTGAAAGCTTTTTACGGCCAATACGGATACCCGGTTCTCGTGCCGGCTCTGGCCCCTTCGGCGGAGCAATGGCAGTCCCTCTTCACATTGTACATCATCGCCGCGGTGATCGTCGGCGGGGCCGTCTTCGTCATCTTCTTCTTCTTCCTCGCGAGGTATCGGAGGAAGCCGGGTGCGGCGGAACCCACGGACGCGCCGCGGGTCGGCGTCATGGCCGATCGCGGCAATCCGGCCCTCGCGGCGATCTTGACGGCATTCTTGGTGGCTCTTTTCTTCGGCCTCACGCTGAACACGTTTGCGCTCAACGCCTATCTGCAAAACCCCCCGAGCGACCCGAACGCTCTCTACATCGATGTCATCGGCTTTCAATGGGGCTGGCGGTTCGTCTATGCGAATGGCCGTGAAGCAATCGGCGAACTTCGCGTCCCGGTCGTTAATGGGACGTGCACGTCCTCCGTGCGCGGATGCTGGAGCGGGACCGTTATCCTGAACATCACGAGCGCGGACGTCTTCCACTCGTTCGGGATTGCGGTCTTCAAAATAAAGAGGGATGCTATCCCCGGTCGGGTGAATCAGGCGTGGTTTGTCGCGGACAAGGTCGGCATTCCGGACACGATTCCGGAATATCGCGAAGCGGTCCGGTGTTACGAGCTGTGCGGGACCGGCCACGCCTTAATGTTCGCGGACCTCCTCGTCCTCACCGGGGACAATTTCCGCGGATGGTACAACGGGGGGTAAGGGGCAAGCCATGGTCGACTGGATTCCCTTGAAACGGTGGCTCTTCACGACGAACCACAAGGATATCGGGATTCTCTACCTCTTCACCTCCCTCTACTTCTTCGTCACCGCGGGGCTCTTCGCGCTCACCTTCCGCTTTCAGCTCGCCATCCCGTCGAATACCTTCCTCCAGCCGGATGAATACAACCAGCTCGTCACGACCCACGGTCTCCTCATGCTCTTGTGGGTGATCACCCCGCTCGGCGCCGCGTTCGCGAACTACTTCGTGCCCATCCAGATTGGCGCGCGGGACATGGCGTTCCCGCGGCTCAACGCCCTCAGCTACTGGGTCTACCTCGCCAGCGGCATGCTGGCCCTGTCCAGCTACTTCGCCGGCGGCGGGACCGCGGACTGGGGATGGACAACGTACGCGCCCCTCAACACGGTCGAGTTCAGCCCGGCGGTCGGCGGCTCAATGATGGGTCTCGCTCTGATGCTCCTGATGGCGTCGAGCATCGTGTCGACCGTGAATTTCCTCGTCACGATCTTCCGCCTTCGCGCCCCGGGGATGTCCCTCATGCGGCTGCCGCTCTTTACGTGGGGGTGGATCTTCACGAGCCTGCTGATGCTCTGGGCATTCCCCGCGTTCGTGTCCGCGCTCAGCCTCCTGGTGGCGGACCGCGCGTTCGGGACTGTGTTCTTCACGTCGAGTCAAGGCGGCCCCCTCTTGTGGGATCACATGTTCTGGTTCTTCGGCCATCCGGAGGTCTACGTCCTCCTGTTGCCCGGCTTCGCGATTGTCGGGGACCTCTTGTCAACGTTCAGCCGCCGGCCTCTTTACGCGAAGAAGATCATCATTCCGTGCCTCGCCATAGCAAGCATCTTGAGCTTCACCGTGTGGGCCCATCACATGTTCATGACAGGCATCTCGCAGAGCCTTCTCGAGGCGTTCAACGTCACGACCGAGCTGATCTCCATCCCGTTCGCCATCATCGTCATCGCGTACATCTTCACGCTCCGCGGCGGTTCGATCCGATTCACGACCCCGATGCTCTTCGCAGTCGGAGCGTTAGGCTTGTTCATCATTGGTGGCGTGACCGGAGTTTTCAACTCGTCTGTCGCGCTCGACACCGCGTTCCGAGGTACGTTCTGGGTCGTGGGCCACTTTCATTACACGATTGTCGGCGGCGGCTTGACCGGCCTATTCGGCGGCCTCTACTATTGGTTCCCCAAGCTCACGGGCCGCATGTACAGCGAAAGGCTTGGGAAAATCCACTTTGCGATCTACATGATCGGGTTCAACCTGCTGTACTTCCCGATGCATCTCCTCTACGACATGCCTCGGCGAATTTTCACGTACGACGCGAGCACGGGATGGGGTCCGATCAACTTGCTCATCACGATCGGCGGGTTCACGTTCGGGATCTCGCAGCTCATCATGTTCGCGAACTTGCTTTGGAGCGCTCGCCGGGGTCCGGCCGCGGACAAGGATCCGTGGGGCGGATACTCCCTCGAGTGGGGGATCCCATCGCCACCCCCGGAGTTCAACTTCCCGGAGGGCGTCCCGGTGATCTCTGCCTCCGGGGTCACCTTCCGGCCATTGACTCTGGCGATGGCGAACGGTGGACAGGCCATGGCGGACGGCGGCCATGCCAATGGTAGCCACGCCTACGTCAGTCACGAGGATGAGTTCGGCGAGGAACATTGGAGCCATTGGCCGATCGCCGTGGCTGCGGGCGCGGGCATCGCTTTGTGGGGTCTCCTCATGGGTCTTCCCGCGCTCTTCCTTGGGACCGGGGTTCTCGCCGCGGCCCTCGTCGGGTGGGGCCGCGAGTCCCTCCGAGGACGGTCCGAAGTGCCCGTCGAGGCAACCGGGGAGAAATGGCCGTTCGACCGGCTCGAGAACCTGTCGCTCGGGATGTGGATTTTCGTCTTTGGCGAAATCGCGTTCTTCGGGACCCTGTTCGGCGCGTTCGTGTTCCTCCGGATGAACAGTCCGCTCACGGGATTCGTTTGGCCCAGGCCCGGCGAGGTCCACAACATTTTCTGGGGCGGATTCAACACGATCGTCCTCCTCACGAGCGGGCTAACCATGGTCTTCGCCCTCACGTTCGCCCGTCGCGGATCGTATCGCGGACTTCAAGCCTCCCTCGTCGCGACGTTCGCGCTCGGTGTGTTCTTCATGGTAAACAAGGCGTTCGAGTGGAACGAACTCTTCACGAACGGATTCACGTTTTCGACGAGCTCGGCGTCGAGCATCTATTATGTCTTGACGGGCGTCCACGGGGCGCACGTGGTCGCGGGCCTGACGGCCCTGGTCTACCTCATGGTCAAGGCGCTCAAGGCGGGCTCGGTGAAACAGGCGAGTGGCGCTGTAGAGATCTTCGGGATCTACTGGGGAATGGTAGACGATCCTGATCGCGGTGGACGGGAGCACGCTGGGGTCGCTCGCCGGGCCCGCGATCCTGGGCATCGCATCTCTCCAGGCGATTTTCATTTTTCTCGTGTACATGCATGGGCGATACGGCCCGCGTCCCGTCGCGGTCTTCGCGGTCATCTCGCTCATAACCGTCGTTCCGCTGTTCATCGCATTGCTTTACTCCGTGGTGATGCCGCATCACGGTTCGCTTCCGTAGGAGATGAAGAGATTGGCAGGCAAGTCAGTGCGCGCGGACGTGGCCGCCGGAATCGTGGCCGGAATCGTGGGGCTCGTCGTGATCGTCACCATTTGGGTGAGCCTTGTCTTCCCAGCACCCATCGTCTCAGGCGGTGGGGGCAGCATCCTGAGCGGAAACGACATCGCGCTTCGGGAGCACGAGTGGGGGTTCGCAGGGGGAGGCTATGCGCTCGCGAAAGGTGGCCCCGAAATTTGCGCAAACTCGAATAACGCCACCGTGAACATAACGCTGACCAACGCGGGAATCAATTTTCATGGATTCCAGATTGTGAGGGCCGATACCGGGGCGTTCGTCGCCGGCTTGAACAAGACCGACCTCCTCAGCCGAGGGGAGACCCGCCACATCAAGATCGATGTCAGCCGGATCGCGCCCGGGAGCTACTACTACATCTGTCCTGTCGCGGGTCATCGGCAGAAGGGCATGATTGCGCCGTTCGTCGTACAACCCGGGTGCTGACGTTCGACGACAAGCCGAAGTCACGGACCGTTCACGGCGGATGGCGCTGGAACGTCCCGCGCCGCAGCGTTCGCTCGCATGATGGATATCAGTAGCACGCATGTCGCGACCTCGACCGCTTTCGAGAGGATCCCGAGTAGATCGACTTCCTCGATGACCCCGATCGGCCAAATGGCCACGGTCCTCGTGACGATGAAAGCGCCGATCAGGAAAAGGGTGAAAACAAGCCACGCGGCGTCCCACCGACGGCGGAGATAGGGGAATGCAATACCCCCGAGAATCTGGAGGGGGGCGACGACTTCGAAAAAGAGGGCGGCCGGCAGAATCCCCAGGTGTTGGTTCAGGGCCAAGAGGTGGAGCCCTCCGTCGGCGATGAGCAGGAAGCCGACCCCATAGGGCTTCCCTAGGTTCGGGTTCGCGGCGAACTCGCGGTAATGTGCTCCGATGACACCCACCGTGGAAAAGGCGAGACCCTGGAACATCAGGAAGAGCCACAGATAGATGTCGCCCGCTCCGTGGCCCGATGATTGGTCTCCGGAAACGACCCCGATCAGGTTCAGGGCCCAAGCGACGATCATGATGAAGACGCCGGACAGGAGGAAGGAGAATTCGGTCGAGACGTGTACGCGACGGAACATCGTAACGGCTCCGCACGCTTTCCTGCGTATATCTCTGTGTCTTTCTACTCACGGCCTGGAGTCCACATAACGGATGAATCGGCGTTGGCTGCTTTTGCCGCGAGCATTTATTACGCGCGGAGCGCGTGCGGTCCGCATGGGTCGCCTCGACGGACGGGTCGCGCTCGTCACCGGAGGGAGCGGAGGCATCGGGAAGGCCTCGGTCCTCGAGTTCGCGACGGAGGGCGCCGACGTCGCCGTGCAGTTCAACCGCGGGAGAGAGGCCGCCCAGGCCGTCGTGGAGAAGGTGCAGGGCCTCGGCCGAAAGGCGGTCGCGCTCCAAGCCGACGTGACCGATCCCCGATCGTGCCGGACCCTTGCCTCGCAGACCATCGGTTCCCTCGGGCGCATCGACGTCGCGGCATGCTTCGCGGGCCATCCGTTCCGCGAGACGGAATGGAACAAGGACTTCACGGAGCTCAGCTCCGCCGAGATGCGACAGCCGCTCGAGATCGACCTCCTCGGCTCCGCGTATGTGGCCCAGGCCGTCCTCCCGTCGATGGTGAAGGCACGCCGTGGGAGCCTGATCCTGATCGGCTCGACGCCCGCGATCACCGGGGATCGGGTTGGCATCAGCTATTTGGTCGCCAAGGCGGGCATCTTGGGTCTGACTCGAGCGCTCGCCCTCCGATACGGGCCGAACGGGATCCGAGTGAACGCCCTCGCGCTCGGCAGCATTTCGACGGGTCCCATGCAAGCCCTTTCGAGCGAGGAGACGAGGGCTCTGCAGGAGGAACCTGCATTGAAAAGATGGGGCCGGCCGGAAGAGGTCGCGCGTGTGGTCGCGTTCCTGGCGTCGGAGGACGCCTCGTACATCACTGGTCAAACGATCGTCGTGGACGGCGGCTACGCCCTTCGGTGACCTCTCAAGGCGCGGACAACTTCACGCCTTCCATGGCGAACGTCCCTCGGGTCCCGCAGCTATGACAGATGAGTGAAAGCGATGGATTGCCGCCCGAGAACTGCTCGCGGACGAGCCAATGACTTCGACCGCATCGACAGATGAGGCGGACATCCTCATCTTGCGCGCGAATTTGGAGGAGGAGACCTTCCGATCCGCTCTTCCATCCCCGTATGATGATTCCCTGGGACGAATCGATTCGAATGTCGCGCGTCATTCGCTCCCGTCGACACTGGCTGCGGCGCCTTAAGGACCTTTGTGAGGACCGGGATAGGTGACCCGCTGTCCCTCGACCTTGGCGAACTTTGTCAGGTGATGTTCCTCGGTCTTGCCCGGGGCGAGGATGTGTTCCACACGAACCCCGCGGACGACGAGGGAGTCCGAAAGAAGGGAGCGATGGCATTTCCAAGGTACCGCCTCCGCGCACATGATGGCGGTATGTGCCCGTCCCGCGAGCCGCACGAGGCGGTCCAGGCCCACGCCGAATTCCGATGAGGCCATGTGATCCGCGTATCCTCGAAAGCCGGCGTTCCGCCAACCGCTGTTGCCGCCGCCGGCAATCGGTTTGCGAAAGCCCCCGAGGTCCTCGAAGTGTTCGTAATCCACACCTCGCTCTCGAAGCGCGGCGGCAAGGGCCTCCCGAGTAGCCCATGGGACCCGCTGGGACGCGGGGAAGCGGCGGACGTCCGCAAGGCGTTCGATTCGGTCTTCTGCGAGCAATCCGAAGAATTCTTCAAAGGACCGGGTTGAATGACCGACGGTCCAAATCGCCAGGTCCGTATTTCGATCACGATGCACTGGTTCCTCTTATCATTCGCTCTCGGGAGCGTGTCCGGACCAATGGGATCCTGTCGAACAAAAAGCCGCAACAGGGGCCTGCAAGCTGGACCCCATTCTGGATACTCCTCAAGTGGCGGAGTGGGTCCGTCCGGATTTGAACCGGAGTCGCCAGCACCCCAAGCTGGTAGGATTTCCTGTGGGCCGGATGACGCGAGGTCCCCGCGCCCAAACCAAGCTACCCCACGGACCCGCGAGCGACTCGAACCGCCTCGCGGCTAAAAATGTATTCGTGCGTCTAATCCTCGCGGACCCACATCACGGGGCCGATGATCAAGAGAAGGAACCCGGCGCCGCAAAGAAGAGGCGTGACGAGGACGCCCACGGCGATGAGCACGATGGCCATGACAATGCAGGCGGTCCGATTCTCCATCCGCCCACGTAGCAGGTGGGAGGGCTATGAAAGGACGCCTTTAACCGGGACCGCCAGGATCTTCATCAGCCGAAGGGAAGGACCTCGTCAATCAACTCGGCATGGGACAGGATCATTCGGCGGCAGCAGTACCGCTTCAAGCCCAGGGCGTCCAGCACCTGCCGGGGGTCTTCCCCCTGGCGGGTGCGTTCGACGAAGGCGGGGAACGCGCTGCCGACAACCTTGCCGCACGTGAAGCATCGGACGGGGATGATCATGGATTCACCGGTACGACTTCTGCCGCTTCTTGCGCGCGCCGCGGCCGAGCGGCTTCTTCGGGAGTTTGCGGCGGGTGTCCGGGACGATCAGCGTGCGGTCGTACTCTCGGAATAGCGTCTCTAGGTCGTTGTCGTTGAGGAATTGGACAAGCCCGCGGGCGATCGCCGTACGCACCGCGTCCGCCTGGCCCATGACGCCGCCTCCCTGCACATTCACGTCGATGTCGATCGACTCGACCTTCCTCCCCGCGAGTTTCAGCGGTTCCAGGATCTTCAGTCGTCCGAGCTCGAACGGGTACATCTCCACGGGGACGCTGTTGATCCGAACGAGGCCCCGTCCCTTCGTGACGGTCGCCCGCGCGACCGCGGTCTTTCGCTTCCCGCTGGCGACGATCGCCTTCATGCGTGGCCCTCGAACTTCGAACCGAGGAGCCGGGCGATCTCGCCCAAGCTCATGAAGGGGCCCTGCGGCGGACGCTTGGCGACCTCGACCGTCTCGAGAGGCTTCTCCTTGAACTCGTCGGGCACGGACAGGTAGACCCGCAATCGCTTCAGGGCCGATCGACCTCGCGGTTGCTGATAGGGCATCATCCGGGAGATCGTGCGGCGAAGGATCATGTCGGGTCGCCGCGGGTACCGGGGCCCGATGCCTCGCATCCGGCTCGCGGTGCTCCCGCGTTGGTGTCGGGCGCGGTATTCCTCGAACACGACCTTCTTCCGGCCCGTGACAATCGCCTTCTCGGCATTCACGACGACAATCTCCTCGCCGTTCAAGAGGCGCTTCGCGAGGACGGACGCCAGACGGCCGACCACATGCCCCGTCGCATCCACGATTGCCATGCTCACCCCATGATCCGGACGCCGGACCCCTTGGGATTCTGGACCGCGAGTTCGAGGAGGGATATCGCCTTCCCGCCCGCGGCCTCGATCTTCTTCCGCGCCGCCCCCGAGGCCCGGAAGGCGGCGACGGTCAGGGGGGTCGAGATTTCGCCGGTCGCCAGGACGACTCCGGGCACGACGATCTGCTCCCCCTTCGCCGCGTACCGACTCAGGCGGGAGAGGTTCACCTCGGACCAGTTCTTCCGCGACCTCTCCAGACGGTCCGCGACGTCCCGCCAGATCGCGCCTCCGGCCTCCCGGGAGACCTCCCGGAGTTCCCGGACAACACGTTGGAGGTGAGGGTTCGTCTTAGAGGGCTTGGCCATGAAAAGGGCCTCGGTGCGACGCCAAAAGACCTGACCGACTTAAACATTTGGGTGGCCGCCTCCTGGTGAGCGGCCTTTCGCGGGTCCAGCCGAAAACTCGATGAACCGCGACGCCTTGGCGGCGTTTCGTGGGGGACGGGGCCCGCCGGCCGCCGCCGAGCGCCGCTCGCGGCGTCCAAGGCCGCAAAAGTACTAATATCAGGCCTTACAGAATAATAGTCGAGCGGTGGCCATCCTCCGTTCGGTGAGCGCGTGATTCGTTTTGGGCCTTCGGGCATCCCACTGTCCTGCAAGGGGCGGACCCTGCGGGACGGAATCGAGGACATCCACAATCTCGGCTTGACGGCGATGGAGGTCCAGTTGGTCCGCGTCAACCTGAACGAACGGTACGCGGGCGAGGACGACATCGGCCGCACGCCGCGGGAGATCCCGGCGGAGCTGATCGTCCAGATCGGTCGGAAGGAGGAGCGGAAGGAAGTCCTCACCTCCGCGCTGGATGAGAAGATCGAGAAAGGGGACGTCCTGTACAGCCTCGCATCGGGCATCGCGGGGGATTATCACGAGCTCGAGGAGCTCGGCGACCTCGCGCGAGAATTGGACATCGAGCTGACCCTCCACACGCCGTACTACATGGACCTCGCGGACGCGGACGGGCTCGCGCAGAAGAGCGTCCAGAGCGTGATCTGGGGGGGCATGCTCGCGGAGGCGATGCGCGCCCCGATCGTGATCACGCACCTCGGCATGTTCGGCGAGCTCGATCCGAAGGAGGCCCTGAATCGGATCGCGAAGAACCTCCGGACGGTCCGGGACGCGTACAAGAAGGCGAAGATCCACTCCCGCCTCGGGATCGAGGCGAGCGGACGAAAGGAGGTCGTCGGGAGCCTGGATGAGATCCTGACGCTCGTGAAGAACGCGAAGGGCGTCCTCCCGGTCCTGAACTTCGCTCACGTGCACGCCCGCGGCTTCGGGCTCTTCAAGCGCCCGGAGGACTTCGACGACGTCCTCTCGAAGGTCGAGAAGGTCTCCGACGGCGGTCACATCCACGCGCATTTCAGCGGCGTCGAGCATGCAGACGGCAACGAGCTGCGGTA
>VBMC01000051.1 GCA_005879015.1 Methanobacteriota archaeon | reverse complement strand
TGGGTCCGAGACACGTTCGTCGCGGACCACACGACGGGCTTCGCGGCCCTCCGGGAGTCGATCGAACGGGAACCCTGGGAGGAACTCGAGCGGCAGTCCGGCCTCCGGCGGCAAGCCATGTTCGACTTCGCCGAAATGTACAGCCGGGCGCGAACGGCCGTGTTCGTGTGGAGCATGGGCATCACACACCATCGATTCGGCGGCCAGGGATTTCGGGGGAGAAATACACGCGCCGTTCCGTCGAGGTCTGCGTGCCGCCTCCCCGTTGCTCGTATCGCGTCTGCGCGGGGAACAGGAGGACGGCATAGGAGGGATCCACAAGCATCGCGCTCGTGAGGACGATGTCCTGGTGGATCCGAAGGGGAATCCGGGTCAAAGCCTCGCGGACATAGTCCGGCTCTGGCAAGGTCTCGAGGAAGTTGCCTCCGGCCATGTACAGGACGTCGAGGCCACCAGCATGGGCCGCGTCGATCATCCCGACCGCGGTCATGCCGTGCGCCGTCGGCGGGCGGAATCCCCAGATTCCCTCGAAGCGGGAAGCATTCTCGTCGTTCACGGGAAACCCGAGTCCGAAGTCCTTCGGGTTCGCGCCCATCTCGGAACCTCCCTGGACGCCGCTGTGCCCTCGGATCGGCATGAGACCGCACTTGGCCCGTCCGACGATCCCACCCGCGAGGCCGAGGTTCACGATCGCCTTCACGTTGTCCACGCCGAATCGATGGTGTGTGATGCCCATGCTCCACACGAACACGGCCGTTCGCGCCCGGCTGTACATTTCGGCGAAGTCGAACATGGCTTGCCGCCGGAGGCCGGATTGCCGTTCGAGCTGCTCCCAGGGCTCGTGTTCGATTGACTCTCGGAGGGTCTCGTAGCCCGTCGTGTGGTTCGAGACGAAGTCGTCACGGACCCACCCTTTTTCGATCATGTGCTTCAGCACGCCATGGATGAACGCGATGTCGCCGCCCGTGTGCACCGGGAAGAACGCGTCCGCGAACCGTGTGCCGAAGAGCGCGCTGCCCGGGACGGAGGGGACCCAATACCGCTCCAGCCCCGGTTCCCGCATGGGGTTCACGACCGCGATCTTCGTGCCCTGCTTCTTCGCGTAGTATAGGTACTTCGTCGTCACGGGCTGGTTGTTGGGCACGTCGGAGCCGAAGAAGACGATCAGGTCGCTCCCGATCCAATCCGTGTACGAGCAGGTGGACGCCGCGACACCGATCGTGTCCTTCAGGCCGGTAGTGCTCGGAGAGTGGCACGGTCGGCTCGAGTTGTCGATGTGATTCGTGCCGAGGAACCGCGCGACCTTGTTCGCGACGTAGTAGGATTCGTTCGTCATCCCGCGCGAGGTGACGAAGAACGCGATCCGGTCGGGCGGGGCGGTCCGAATGCGCCGGGCGGCGATGCCGAAGGCCTCATCCCAGGAGATCCGATGGAACCCTGGATCGCCTCGACGACGGAGCATCGGATAGGGCAGACGACCGAGGGCCCGAAGGTCTTTCGACGACACGGACCGCAGCCGCCCTACGTCTTCCAGGATTCGGATGTCGAGGGGTCCCATCGTGTTCAGCGGGAGGAGATTCAGCCGGACCGTGCACAGGTGGATGCCCTTCATCGTGAAGTCGCGCATTCCCGTGGTCCCGAGCGCGCATCCGTCGCAGACGCCGTCCCGGAGGATCCGCCAGGTGAACAAGGGATTCCGTTTGTTCTGCCAGGCGGTCCGCACGACCTCCCAGTAGTTATGCGGCTTCGTGAAGCCGAGTCCGAACGGGATGCCGCTCACCCGCTCTGCGGGCATCCGTCACCGCCTCGACGCCACGATGCTCCGGAAGCCGCTACGGCTTATCACACCTTCCTTCGCCTTTACAGGGAGTAGGACGATCTGGTCTCCGTGTACTCGGCACTGATCCTCGCAGGTGGCGAATCCCGTCGATTCGGAGGCCCTAAGGCGCTCGTTGAGATCGCGAGTCGCCCGCTCATCGCCCACGTCGCCCATGCGATGGCGTCCCTCGCCGATGAGACGATCGTGTCCGTGGGTAGTCCGGAACGAGAAGCGCAGATTCGACCGGTCCTCCCGGGCGTTGTCTTCGTCCACGATGTGCGCCAAGGCCGCGGGCCGATCGAGGGGTTCCACCAAGGGTTCCGGGCGGCCCGAGGCGACCTCGTGCTGGTCGCGCCATGCGATGCGCCGCTCCTCCGAGCCTCGTTGTACCGGTTGTTGCTCGAAGTCCTCGGGGATTACGACGCCGCGGTCCCAAGTCTCGAGGTCCCGGATCCGATCCGAGCCGTCTACCGGCGCGATCGTGTGATGAAGGTCCTCGAAGCTTCTTCGACCGTGCGCTCTCCCTCCGCACTCGTCGACCGTCTGAATCACGTCTACGTCCCGACGGAGCGACTTCGCGAGATTGATCCCGATTTGTCATCCTTCGTCGACGTGAACACCCAGATCGACCTGGTCGAAGTCCTTCGCCGATTGGAACACCGATTGGAAACGTCCGAACGGGGCGGCACGTCGTCGAGTGGATAGGCGGGCGGTCAAGGCCGGCCGAGGCCTCGGAACAGGGTCCGGATGGCCTTTCGGTGTTCCTCGTGCTTGATGTCCTTGGCCTTCAAGATTTCTTCAATCTTGTCTGGGGTGAACTCTCGGAACGCCGCGTCGTCCATCGCCCCGAGGCGCTCGAGTTCGCCAGCATCGAGCCAGACGCCAAAACAGTCGAGGCACACGTCGACGCGGACATCGCCCGCATCCTCTCCATCCATGAGACCGCCGCAGTTGGGGCAGACGAGCGGGCTGTCCGAATCCAGGCCGAGGTACTTCGTGAGGAGCTTGTTCAGGCTGGAACTTCCCGTGAGGGTCCGAATCTCCTTCTTGTCGAGGAAGATTCCGTTGCACGTGGGGCAGACGTCGACTTCCACCGTACGATGATGGGAATGCCGCGCCTCCTTGCGCAGAGGGGACCAGTCCTTCGGACACTCCCGTGCGTCTCGGATCTTTTTCGGGGTCACGGACCGCGGTAGGAAGGCCCGGGCTGAAGAGACTTTCGCATCATGGTAGGGCTATCGGAGCGGGTTACGTCAGTTTGACGTGCCGCGTGATCGGGGCAACGGTCTCGACGTAGCCTTTCGGCTCCGTGTTCATCAGGATTTCGCGGAGCAGGTTCGTCCGTTCCTTCTCCGGCACGCCGTCGAGGAACTTCCGCTTCTTGCCGGTCTTCTCCCATTCGCGGAACTCTTCTTGTTTCGAGACGTACAGCGATTTCACCGTGTTCTGCACGAACTGGGTCCCGCCCGCGCCGACCTTGTCCGCGTCGTAGTCGCGCTGCACGAACTCGATGAAGAACCATTCGTCGTCGAAGAGCTCTCGGGTGAAGGACTGGAGGAGCGGCCCGAAGGAATCCTTGTCCTTGTAGATCGGCGTGAGGAACTCGGCCCCTTTCGACTCCAGATACGCCTTGAGCTTGTCGATGTCCGTCGTCCGGAGGGCGAGGTGTTGCATGTACGTCTGCGCGTCCTTTTGCGGCTTCCCCGCGAAGCCGTACGCGAAGGGCGCTTGGGCGTGCGACACTTCCTCGGGGGCGCTCATGCCGAGGACGACCGCGAGACGCTCTCCGGTGAGGGAGCTGAGGCACGCGAACGTGGCCATGGCCGTCTTGGCCTCTCCGACCCGGTCCGTCTCGTACACCGAGGAATAGCCGCTGTTCAGGAGGAAATCCCGAAGGGCGCGATACGCGTTCAGGTCGCGGCACAGGACCGTCTTATGGTCCACCTTGAGTTTCAGGAAGGCGGGAAGGGCCGCCATTCGTTCACCGTGTGGAAAGTAGAACACGGGACGATAACCCTTTCGTGGCATGGGGTCGCATGGGCGGCGGTCGCCGGGAGTCACTTTCCCGACGGATCGACGCGGTCCGACCGCGGTAAGGCGCGCGGAACGCAACTACATTAGGACCCGACGGTCTACGGCGGCCTCCTCGCGGTGCCCCATGCAATACAAGTATGTCGTGCTGACAAACACGACGATCGGGACGTTCATGGCGTTGCTCGACTCGAATATCATCCTGATTTCGCTCCCGACGATCATCCGCGACCTGCCCGGCACGACGACGATCGAAGGCATCTGGATCATTTTGGGCTACGTGCTGGTGACGGCGAGCCTCCTCCTGACGATCGGCCGGCTCGCGGACCTGTACGGCCGCGTCCGGCTGTACAACCTCGGGTTCGCGATCTTCACGATCGGCTCGGGCCTGTGCAGCCTCGCTCCGAATGGCACAAGCCTCGTCCTGTTCCGGCTCGTCCAGGGCATCGGTGCCGGGCTCTTGTTCGCGAACAGCGCCGCGATCCTGACGGACGCGTTCCCGGTCTCCGAACGGGGACGGGCCCTCGGGCTGAACCAGGTCGCGGGGACCGGCGGTGCCTTGATCGGCCTCGTGGCGGGCGGCGTCCTCACCGCCCTCCTCGGCTGGCAGTCGATCTTCTGGATCAACGTCCCCTTCGGGGTGTTCGCGACGATCTGGGCGTACGCCCGCCTCAAGGAGCTCGGCGCCCGCCCGGGTCGCGAGAAGCTCGATCCCGCGGGGAATCTCCTCTTCGCGGGCGGTTTGTCGCTCGCCCTCCTCGGGGTCACCCTCGGGGCGATTTCCGGCTGGGCCTCGCTGGATCTCGTCCTGTTGTTCGCGGGCGTCGCGTGCCTCTTCGCGTTCGTTCCCGTCGAGCGGGCCGTGGCGTCCCCGATGATGGATCTGGCCCTGTTCCGGAACAAGGTCTTCTCCGCGGGCGTCCTCAGCAACCTCCTCGCGTCGACGTCGAGGGGGGCCGTCGGCCTCGTCCTCGTGTTCTACTTCCAAGGGGCGCTCGGGCTCGATGCGTTGACGGCGGGACTCCTCCTGATCCCATTCTCCCTCGCCTTCGTGAGCGTCGGTCCCCTCAGCGGCTACCTCTCCGACAAGTACGGTCCGCGGCTCTTCACTCATGAACTCCGTGCCGATCGTGCGCCGCGGGGTCGCCGCGGGAATGTCGGCGACTCTCTTTAACGTCGGGTTTCTCGTGAGTCTCGGGCTGGCCTTCGCGATCATGGCCTCGAGGATGCCCTTGCCCGTCATGCAGGCGATCTTCGCCGGCCTCCCGATCCCCCAGGGCCAAGTGGAAATCGGCTCGTTCATGGACGCGTTCCATCAGATCTTCGTCGCCATCGCCGCGATCAGTCTATTCGGGGCGATTCCCGCCGCGGTTCGCCGGAACCCCGCCATCGAGCGTCCTTCGAGCGATGTAAAGGCCTAAAGGCTGCCGACGCGCTATCTTTCCCTCCATGGTTCTGTACGCGAAAGATATCGTCGAACCGGAATTCCTCTCGATGCGTCCCCAGACCAGCCTGCTCGAGGCGGCGAAGGTCATGGCCGACCGCCACCACGGCTTCGTCCTCGTGACCTCGGCCGAGGGCCGACCGATCGGAATCGTGACGGAATGGGACATCCTTGCGAAAGTCGTCGCGGAGGGCCGAGAACCCGCCCAAGTCCGCCTCGAGGAGCTCATGACGCGTTCGCTCGTGTTCGTCGAGGCGAACGAAGGGATCGATCGCGTCGCACAGATCATGGCGGACAAAGGGATTCGTCGGGTCCTCGTGCAGAGGGACGGCAAAGTCATCGGTGTGATCCGCGCGCAGACGATTGCCCGCCGCATGCGAGACTATCTCGATTCGATCAGCGCACAGATCGCGCGGGCCCAACTGCCACTCTTCTGACATTCGATCTGCTCGACTTCGCCGCGGCCCCTCTTGGTAAGGAAATCAAAGGTCTCCTTTTCCGAGTAGCTAGGCCGCGGGGCCAATCGAGTTCGCTAGGATTCCGATGCCCTCGATCTCGATTTCCACGCGATCTCCCGGCTTGAGGTACCGGGCGCGATCGCCCCGCTCGAGCTCGCAGCCGCCCGGGATCGTGCCGCTTCCCCACACCTCGCCCGCCTGGATCGGTTGGATCCGGGAGAGGCATTCGACCATCTCGGGGAAAGACCAGAGGGCCCGCGCGCCCGGGGGCACCCAGGGGTTCTCGAACACCATCGTCCGATAGCGGTCTCGCAACCGCTCCTCGTTGTTCACCCGAACGACCACGGATTGATCGCGCAACTCGCCGAACTCGTCGCGGGTCACGATGCACGGGCCGAGGGCGTTCGCCCAGTCCTTCCCGGGAGCGGGGCCCATGCCGATCTTCCCCGCGGCCATCTGGATGTCCCGAGCCGAGAAGTCGTTGAAGATCGTGACGCCGAATAGGTGTTCCGCGGCCCTCGCGGCCGGGATGTCCCGACCGCCCTGGCCCAGTACGAAGCCGATCTCCGCCTCGTAGTCCATCTTCGAGGACTGGATGATCTTGGGAGATCCTCCTTCGAACGTCTCGAACCGCATCGGCGGGATCGCGTCGCCCGTCCCGACGATGTTCAGGTGGTTCCCGTTGTAGTACGCTGGGAGGAGATCCCATTCCGGTGGGATGGAGGTCCATGCCGCGGAGCGGGTTCGGGCGACGTGCGCCCGGAACGCGAGGAAGTCCCGGAGCAGGCGCGGGATGATCGGAGGATGCAGTCGCACGTCGGGCGGTCGGAGCGCCCATGCAGGCGCCTCCGTCCCGAATCGTCCCGCCTCCGCCAGGACTCCGACGGCGCGCTCCCAGGTCGCTCCTTTCAGCCCCGGGCAAGCATCGATGAACGCGACCGTGTCGCCCGGAATCTCCGGATCCGCCGCGGCGAGGTCCACGACCCACTCCCAGCGGTTCCAGGGTCCGACGACGGCCCCGAGTCGAGGATTGGAGCCGGCGGCCGAGAAGCGTACGAGCCTCATCAGGGCGCCTCCGCGAACTCGCGCCACGGGATCGGAGGCGCGGCGGATTCCTGGCACATGGGGCAGGAAGAGGGAGGAAAGATCGGCACGTCGACCTGAATCGTGCTGTAGAAACCGTCGCCCAGCCAGTCCTCCGTCTCGCGCACGAGGACCCCGGTGCCCTTGGCGAAGACGGCGGCTGCGGTGACCTGCCCTCCGAGACCCTGCACGAATTGCGGCAACCGGAGGCCCACGCAGCGTCCCTGGAGGCTCACGGCATTCAGGGCGAGGGCCTTTGATCCGCGGGGGACGGACCCTTCCACGAGACGGTTTCCGAATCTTCCACTCGGCAGGTACTCCCAGTAGGCGGTCGGCCTCTCGAGGCGCGCGCCCACCGCTTCGGCGAGGGGCCGGACGGCGGGGTGGGCCGGTGCGAACACGACGTCCACATCGATCGACGTCCGGTCCTCCCATTTCGCGATATCGTCGGCGATCGCATCGACGAAGGTCGGCGAGCGGGCGACCCGTTCGAATGCGAAGAATCCCTTCGTGTGGTTCCCGTCCTCGTCCGCGGGATAGAGGAAGTGGCCCGTGTCGATGAAGGGTTTCGCGTCGGTGAGGATGCGGTCCAAGGTCTGCCGGCGGAAGGTCGGAGAGACGAGTTGAATCGGATCGGTCACGATTTTCATGGTCAGGCCTCGCGTTACGCGGACGGAGACTCCCAGCCCTCGCCCTTCGCCTCGGCGCGG